>DQVH01000140.1 GCA_015661855.1 Desulfurococcales archaeon | reverse complement strand
TTTCCTCAATATACTCCTCAACTAGCTTACCTACATCAAATACTCTTCTAGACTCCACTATTACCTCCCCTTCCACCACTATGCTATGCTTAATATCCGGTATAAGCTTTCATGAAGCAGAAACCCCTATAGCTAGAGATACAATATATTTACATGGTATATTCGCATGTGAACAGTATTACGCTGATATAGGGTACATATGTTATGAAGCGTAGGAAATATGGATTACTAACTGAATTACAATATAAGGTTTTAAAGCTGCGACTTCAAGGTTTAACACAAAGTGAAGTAGCGAAAATACTTGGAACTACTAGAGAGAACGTTTCAATACTAGAGAAGAGAGCTTGGGAGAACATAGAGTTAGCAAAAATAACACTAAACATATACAAAGAGTTAACAGCTAAAGCTAAAATCATTATACCACCTAATACACATTTAGTTGACATTCCACGTATCGTTATAGGTGAAGCTGATAAAGTTAAGGTAAAATTGAAAGCAAACTTCACTAGAATATATGATGAAATAAGGTTTAAAGCTAGAGAGTGTATTAAGGGAACACATGTAATAAAACCTATAATGATACTCATACTTAGTGATGGAGATATCGAAGTAATACCAAAAGATTAACTATAACTTATTATGGTAGAAGCTTTATTGGTGACTTGATTCGATTCAGTACATAGAATTCTTGTAGAATATAAACTACTCTACTTTAAGACTAAGTGTTGCTAGGATAACTATTACTTATAATCTCATGGGTATACTCACTCTTAACCTATAGTGTGATAGAAGTACTCACTACAAAGTAGTAGAGTGGTGGGAATAAACAGAAAGTATTTCTATACCTGATACGTTATTATCGAGCTGATATAGAAACAATATACTGTATGGGTTGGGTGTAGTCTCCTTGCGGAAACTAATATACCTTGTTATTGATGGTGCTCCCGATAGACTTGTAGATAAACCAACTAGTCTTGAGAAAGCATTCAAACCCGGTTTAGACTCTCTAGCTAGGAAGGCTAAGGGTGGAATGGTATACACTATAGCTAAGGGTGTTGCTCCCGAAAGTGATGCAGCAGTACTATCAATACTAGGCTATGACCCTTATAAAGACTATACGGGTCGTGGCCCACTTGAAGCTTTAGGTGTTGGATTAAAAATTAGAGAAGGCTATGAGGTAGCATTTAGAGCTAATTTTGCCACGATAGATGCAAAAACATTAAGAATTATCGATAGAAGGTGTGGTAGGGATTTAACAAGTGAGGAAGCTAGGGAACTTGCAAAAGCAATTGACAATCTAGAACTCGAAGTCTATGACGGCTATGCGCGTGTAATAGCGACAGTAGGTCATAGAGCAGTAGTTGTTATTGGTAGTAAATCACATAAACTATCAGATAACATTGAGAACACCGATCCAGCATATAAAAGACACGGCAAACTATCTATAGCCGTTAAAAACTATGAAAGGAAGATAACTAAATGTAAACCCCTAGATACTACTATTGAAGCTAAAATAACAGCTGAACTAGTAAACATATTCACTAAGAAGGTCATTGAAATACTGGAAACACACCCGATTAACAATGAGAGAGCTAAAAAGGGTAAACTAAAAGCTAACGCAATACTACTAAGAGATGCAGGTGCAAGACTACCCAAAGTAGAAAACATTAATACTAAGTTTAAGAGGAGTTTCGCATCAATAGTCGAAATGCCTGTAGAAAGGGGAATAGCAGTATTATTAGGAATGCATGATGAGAAAGTTCCACCACCAACTAAAGATAAAAAAGCAGATTATGAGCTTAGACTAGAAAAAACATTAAAACTAATAGATAAATATGATGTAGTCTATGTACACTTAAAAGGACCTGACGAGCCAGCACATGACGGTAAATTTGAGGATAAAGTTAAATCAATTGAGCAGATAGATAAATACTATGTACAACCATTAATCAATAGTATTGATTTAAGTAAAATAGCAATACTAGTAACATCGGATCACACTACACCTTGGACTCTTAGAACACACACTGACGACCCCGTACCATTCATTGTAGTTGCTAAAAACCTAGAACCAGATGGACTAAATAGATTCACTGAGAGTGAGTGTTACAGTAAGGGTAAACTAGGTATTATAGAGCATGGCTGGCTCCTTCTACCAAAAATACTTAAAATAATAGAGTAGACCTATATTTAACCCGTAAAACGGGAATTAGTTAATCTAATTATCTTAAAGAGAACGTTTAATATCTTTTTTATAGCATGTAATCTTTAATATACCATTACTATAATTCCATGTTAATGTTTTCTCATCTAATGGGAATGGAGTTCTAATGCTTTTATAGTATTTTACTTTACTTTTACCACCAAGAATAATTATGTTATCACCCTTTACTACAACGACTATTTCGTTCTTACTAACGCCTGGCATATCAACTATAATGTTAACTTTATGATTATCTGTATTCATTACTGATTCAGGTTCAATATATTCACAAACTTTATCATCTAATAATGTTGTATTGTTTTTTGTACTCCCATTTTCTAACTGAAACGTATTAACAATTTCCTCAGCTAACCTTATCAATTCATCAATAATACCTAACACTCCTTTTGAGTTATCCTTCTCGTACTCCTTCTTTTTCGCCATAGTTATACACCTAAGAATTCTAACTTTTAAATTCTAATTTTAAGAGTACTTAACATTAATGGCTAATTCTTAAACACCTCCCATAACCAAGCATTATAGTTATGAGGATACTAACAAGCAATAACCTTACTCCCTAACTATCCTTTCAAGCCCTTTTCACTTAAAGGAGATAGAATACGAAACATTACTAAACCATTAAGTAATTAAAGGTGGAACTAAGCCGCTTTATACTAAACAAAACTATAGGGTTATAGAGGTATTACTCCGAACTCCATATATTAGTAGGCTATATGAGAGCTTACATTGTAAATGTGATAGTAGCTTATAAGTTTACAACTCTACTAGAGGGTTGCGAGTTGAGTAAACACCCCTACTACAAATATGAGAATGAAATCCCATGAGGTGATGGAGATGAACATGTTTGTAGTAGCTACTTCCCTCATAGGAGGTCAGAGCCAGGTAAATCTTCACTAAATCTGCTCCTCTGACACTCATCATCCCATAAACTGGATTTTACCTAACAGTTGCTAATAGTTTTATTAAAATAAGTATTAACAGTACGAGTATTAAGGTTGATAATATAATCCCCTTAATGTTCTTTAATGAAAATATAATGGGAATAGGGCCTATAAGTATTACACCACCACCTTTAACCTCTCTTGTACCCTCTCTAGCGAGCGATAGAAATATTAATAGTACTCCTATAAGGAATAGTATGAATGGTATAATCATTAGCACTATAACATCTTGAACACTCAATATCATAATGTTTTTCACCTAGACTAAGTAAAATATAGTTCTAGAGTAAGATTAAACTGTAACGTTTGTGTGGTGTAGTATTAAAGTGCCTGTGAAAATACCTCGACATATCGAGTATAAACCTAAACCAGTTAAGGACATACTATTATCTATGAAGAATATTTCAAGTTTAATGCTTGATTTAGCCTACTACTCCATAATATATAACGATGTAAGATTAGCCTTTGAGGTATTGAGGCTTGAAGACTATATTGATGAGCTTTGGGTACTCCTAGCCATGCAGGCATCACTAGCTGTTAGAGATGCTGAAGATGCGGAATCAATGTTAAGTATTTTAAAGCTTGCATCATCAACAAATAAGTTATCGGATGCTGCAGCTGATATTGCAATACTACCAATAATAGGTATTAAACCACATACAGCCATTAGAGCTGCAATACTCTATAGTGATGAGGTGGTTTCGAAAATAGAGGTAAGAAATGAATTAAAAGATACCGGTAAGTCTATAGAGGGTTTATTCAATGAATTGAAAATAGCATTAGATATAATAGCTCTGAGAAGACATAACAAATGGTACATAAATCCGAATCCGAAATTTAAAATCAAGAAAGGAGACATACTAATAGTCAGAGGGTCTAGAGAGTCAGTTAAAGTATTAAAAGATTATGTTAAAGATAAAACACCATTAGAGGAGTATATTAAACCAGAACCCGTAGATACACGTTTTGCTAGAGAACTAGCTAACTTAAAGAATCTAAGTGAACTAATGATTGATTTAGCCTACATATCAGTATTAACTAATGATAAAGATATAGCTATGGAGGTTTTAGAGCTAGAAGAACACATGGATAATAAACACTTAGAAGTAGCAGAAAACATTATTAAGGCATTTAGGAATGCCAGTACTAGTGAAATAATAGGCTTACTAAGAGTTATTGAAGGCTTTGAAGTAATAAGTGATGCTGCAGCAGAAATTGCAGGAATAGTAGTATCAGATATACCACCACACCCTATTCTAAAGGAGATAGAGAGTGAAGCTGAAGAAAGAGTACTAAAAGTGCCATTGCCTAAAAGTAGTATCGGTAAAACAATTGAGGAACTCTCAATCAACCGTATAGGTGCAAACATTCTTGCAATAAAGAGGAGGGGTAAATGGATAGTTGACCCTGAACCAGAATGTAGACTTGAAGAGAACGATATACTAATTATAAAATGTTATAGGGAGAGTTTGAAACAGCTAAGTAGAATACTTAAATTGGATTTAGAAATTTAAAATAGTATAGCTTAGAATGGCAGGTGAAGTACTATTCTACCAGTGGGTAAGATTGATCCAACGATACTAAAGAGTATAGTATTCAAGTACCTAGGTTGTAGACGTAGAGAAGTATTAGTAGGACCAAATGTTGGTGTAGATGCAGCTATTTTGAACGTTAATAGCTCACTAGTAATATTCAAGATAGATCCTATAACTGGTGCATATAGACATCAGGGTAAGCTAGCTGTAAACATAGTATCTAACGATATAGCATGTATGGGTGGTAAACCAGTAGCTATCACTATAACGCTCCTCCTACCTGAAAACTCAACTGCTAATATGGTAGAGGAGATTATGAGGGAAGCTGATGAAGCAGCTAGAAAACTAGGTATAAGTATTGTTGGTGGTCATACAGAGGTTGTTACAGGTATGAACAGACCACCTATAGTTGTTACTTCGGCTATAGGAGTACCAGTAAAACCGGGTAAAATATACCATCCTAGAATGGTAAAACCTGGTGATGCAATATTAATGACAAAGACTGCCGCAATTGAGGGAACATACATAATATTTGAGGAGTTTAAAGACATATTGGAGAGAGAGTTAGAAAGAGACCTCATAGAAGAGATTAAGAGTTTTGCAGATAAAACAACAGTAATAAAGGAGGCTGAGATACTAGCTGAAAATGAGTTAGTACATGCAATGCACGACCCAACAGATGGAGGATTACTGGAAGGCTTATACGAGTTTGCTGAAGCAGCTAATCTAGACTTTATAGTATATGAGGATAGAATTAAGATAGCTAAATCAACACTTAAGTTAGCTAGAAAATTCAATATAGACCCTCTAAAACTTATAAGCTCAGGAGTACTACTAGCAGCTATACCTCCCAACAAGATCGACTTAGCATTAAATACTCTAAAAGATATAGGTATCGAAGCCTCGATAATAGGATTCTTCAAGGAGAAAGGTCATGGTAGATTAGTGAAAAGGAGGAATGGAAGATTAGAATACGTAGATAAACCAGTAGTAGATGAACTGTGGAGGATATTAATGAAGAAACATTTTTAAATCTGTACGCTACACTTTTCTCCAGCACATCTATTAGGTGGTAAAGTAGAGTGGATGAGGATATAGCTTTAGAAATACTAAATAAACATTTTGGAGACCTTATTGAACGTATTGTGGAGAAATTCGAATACTACATAGACTTAGATGAAGAATATGAAGAACTTCTCGAATACATATACTCAAGAATAATCAAGATATGGTTTAAAGGAAAACAACCAACAATTACAGAATTTGAGAAGAAATTGAGAGAAGCAAAAAAGCATAAAATTAAACTAATCATTCTCTTAAGCTACCTCATTAGTAGATATGAGAAGAAAAGGAGTATAGCAACATTACTTAGTGAGAGAAAGTAATACAGCTTAATAAACGATAAAACTGAATATCTTGAAAATTATATTCAATTTTTATTATTTTAGTTTAATATTTAGTTGTATGGAGGGTACATAAATTAACAGTGTAATGTGGTACTTATTAGTCTCCATCACAACCATTATAATAGGATTAGGAGAGGTAGAATGGTTTTAGGGTGGAAGATGTAGTTATGCCGTCAAGTGGAAGGCAGTCTACAACTAGAAAGAGAACTTCGAGAAGGAGGAGAGCTAGAAAAGAAGTTAATGTAGACTCTATTGCAAAATCAATATATAAAGAGATAATTTCAACATTATGTATAGACCATTTAAATCTGGATGAGAAAATACAGATAGAAATAGCAAAGGAGGTAGTTTCATTAATAACGTCTATGAGTCAATCCTATACTTCAAAAACAGCAATATTACAGAGAGTTTCCAGACTAAAAGAGAGATTAGGACCAGTAATTTCAAGCGTAATACTAGCTAATAAGAGAGAGCTTTCACAAGAGGAACTAGAATACGTAGTTCACTATGGTGGTAGAGCTCTCTTATCACACATAAGCGAGTTATATGAGTTATGTAAGAAAAGTAATAGAGACGACTTAATAAATGTACTTAGGGAACTTTGGGAGAAAGAGGGACACCCTCTACCCATAAAGTGTCCATTCTGTGGTTTTGCCTCAATAACACCATCATTTGAATGTCTAATTTGTGGTAGAGTAGTAGATGAAAGTACAGTGAAAGAGCAAATAGGATTTAATGATCTATTCGACTTATTCCTAGAACTATCTGATTTAGAAACACTTAGGAAAGTTTGTGAGGATAAAGCAGTAGCCTACGACCCAAAATACGGCTTAAAACCGGTGTCAAAAGGAGTACAAGAGGAACACCAATACATAATACCACTAAGTGAGGACGAACTATACAAGTTAAGACTAAAAATTCTAGCTAAATCACTAAAATAAAATCAGTAACTAGGGTTTACATCATAGGCCCCTGATTGGGGCCTACTAACCGGGAGTAACTCATCATCTGAATAGAAGTTGCTCTAAAGATGATAATAAGGATTACCATAATGAAATAAAGGAAATTACTAATTGATAGACGTTAATGTGTAGAGTAAGGTTTAGAGCTAAGTAATTATCAAATAAATTTAAGTCAAATTCAGTATAAACTATGAGTGGAGTAGATGTTAAATGATTAGGGTAAGAGATAAGGATGAATACAAGAGGATAATAGATAGCTCTGAGCTAGTATTAGTAGATTTTCATAACGAATCCAATCCCGAAAGTAGATACTTCTCTATGGTTTTAGAGGATTTAGCATGGAGATTTAGGAAATATATTAAACTTGTCAGAGTGGATATGGATGAAGCTAAGGAAATAGTGGAAATGGAGAATGTCAGGTCTGCACCTAAAGTAAGATTATACTTGAAGGGTCAGTGTATTTTCGAGCAAGACGGCTGTTTTATGGATTACGAAAAGGACATGCTGGTTTTAAGAAGGGGTATTAGGAGTGTACTTAAAAAGTATGGTTTAAACTATAAAATTTAGTTAATTGTCGTAACCATTCGATATAGTTTATCAACTCTCTCAACAATTACAAACCCTAATTCAATATGAGATCTCACAATATTATTAACTATTTCATCAACTACCATACATTTAGGTGTTTTCATATATGAGGCATCTTTAAGTAATAGCTTAACATATTTCCCGGGGAATTTAAAATAGCATATCAATGATAGCTCTTTAGCCTGTATATGGCGAAATGGTGTAATAAATGTACTCTCCTTAATCCTAAATTTAGGCCTTAAGTATCCAATAAAATCTATTTTCATGTTTAAGATGGCTAGTATGTACAGTTTAACTATATCATCTAACAATAATGGTAATACTATTTTTCCTTCTTTTTGAGCATATTCTGCAATTAATTCTAATTCCCTAAGAAATAGAGATAAGTAATCATATGCTTCTTCACAGTTTAGGTTAAACTCTTTAACTATGAACTTCTTTATAGACTGGTACTCCATAACTTCACTTATAATGTAATGTGGAGCTAATACTATAATTTCTGTAGGAAATGATTTCTCAATTAGAAGCAGTACTCTAAGCAAGTATAATGAGTAGTATATATGTTGCGGTAAAAATACATAGAATATTTTATCATTAGGAGTTAATAATGTATACTTATTGATACACTTTGTTACACGTTTTAGAATGCTACTTTCTAAACATCTAAGGCATAATTTTTCTCCAGACTCCCTCCTATAATATATTGCTACTCTACTATGACATACATTACATATGGTGTTGGTGTTATGTAGTTTACTTGTCAAGCTCCTCTTAAACCTCTAACTTGTCTAGTCTATTTTCCTTCCACAAACTCTTTATTTTCTCCATTACCTCTCTTAAGTTATCCTCACTTAACCCCTCCTCTATAATTCCGAGAATTTCACTTATAAATGGGTTTAAGTGGTTAGGGCCTTGTATAATCTCTTCTCTTAATGTTGAAGCTAGTTCTCTAAGTTGCTCCTCTGATATAAAGCCTGCTTCACACTCATGAATTAAACTTTCAATTTTAGCTAGTAGGTACCTATTTGCTTTATCAATATCATACTCTTTTTCAACAAAATATGAGAAAACGGATAGAATAGTATCCTTCAGCTTACTCTCCATATATACCACCACATACTATAGTATGGTACTAGTTTAAATGTGGTTACGTAGTTTATTTAATATTATTTTTCATCACGTTGAAGAGAGTAAGAGTTATATAGAAGTGCGGGTAACCATCAAGTGGCAATATGGTTACATAATAGTATGTGTATGGGTGGATAATATGTCCTCGCCTGGATCAAGTGGAGCACCAGTTTATGGCATTCCAGTTCTAATATTGAAGGAGGGTACTCAGAGGACAACTGGTAGGGATGCTTTAAGAGCTAACATCATGGCTGCTAGAATTCTAGCTGAAGTTTTAAGGACCTCACTGGG
>DQVH01000126.1 GCA_015661855.1 Desulfurococcales archaeon | reverse complement strand
TGTAGCTTGCTCTCCAAGTACTATTATTCCAAATAGCGTAGCCCATAGGTAACTTAATGCTATTAGAGGGGCTAGTGTTGATAGTTCTTCATGTTTTAAAGCGTAAATATATAGTATTGTTGCTAAGCTGTATAGTACAACTCCTATAATAGTATTCTTATTGAATATTATCTGTTGTAGTATAGTTACTAGTTTAGATCCAGTTACTGACGTTGAAGCGTACTTGAAAAATAGTTGACCTATACCTCCAAGTAGTGTTGCTAATATAATTAATAGTATACCTAACCTCATAATCCTAACCTCAAGTTTAGAAGTGTCCAAGTGAACTTTAATATTTCGCTTACGTTAAATTTTGATTTACCCCTTTCTCTATTCTTAAAAACTATTGGTATTTCGGTTACTCTCCATCCAAACTTTTTGGCTAGGTATAGTACTTCAACTTGAAAATCGAAATGACATCTCTTACTTAGTTTTACTATTTGGTTAAATACGCTCCTCCTATAAGCTCTATACCCTGTTGTTACATCCTTAACATTTAGTCTTAACATGAGTTTTGCTAGGGTATTAGCACCTCTACTTATTATTTTCCTTATAAGTGGCCATCCCTCTATAGCACCTCCCTTAATGTAACGGCTACCTAGTACTATATCTGCGTAGCCCTCCCAAATAGGCCTTATAAGGTTGGGTAGAAGTTTAGGGTCGTGACTTAAATCAGCATCCATAGTTACTATAATAGGTTTTGTTGATAGTTTAAATCCATCCTTATATGCTGACCCTAACCCCATCTTCTTTGGTCTTCTAAGTAACTTTATATTACTGTATTTTCTCATTAACTCCTTTACTACCTCTACCGTTCCATCAGAACTGTTATCGTCAACAATTATTATCTCCAATACTAGTTTTGACTTCTCCTCTACACTTACTATTCTATCTATGAGGATTTCTACATTCTCCCTCTCATTAAATGTTGGTATAATTATTGAAGCCTCCATAGCCATTCTAGTCTTATACCTCACTGTTAGCTAATTAGCTTCATAAGCTTCTCGTGTATTAATTTTAAATCTTCCTCTAATACTTCACTCTTCAACACTTTAATCCATATTCTAGCTGATATTGTTTGTGTAAAATTGCTACCAATAGCACCCACAATTTCAACTCTCTCTATAGAATTAACTGTATTATTTAATCCTATCTCTTCAGGCTTAAACCTAGCATAGACAAGTTTTATATCGTTAATTCTGGTTTCATCCTCTATTTTAAACTTCCACTTCTGTGAGAAAATGTCGAGTGACACTATAACTGTGTTATCCTCCTTAGTGGGCATAATTAGAGCTCTATAGTGCCCCTTTATCCATAACTCTCTAATTCCGCTAATATCAATCAATACTTGTATGCCCCTTCAGAATAACTCTAATTCTGTTTCACAGTATGGACACTTATAGTGTAGTACTTTAGCGCATGCTGCACAGTAGTATGCTCTATACCTATCCTTATCCTTTGGGCATATGTATACTTCATCTTTTGTTGTGTTAAGCCATTTACCACAGATTCTACATCTTACTGTAACCCAACCATAATGACCCATAGCGTTAGCTCCATAAACTGATCCTAACGACATAGTACTCACCTAAAGTTAATTACGTGCTTTCTGGGTTATTGTAGGTGGAGTAAGAAATATATAAGTTTAAGGATTAAAGCTATCTTTATGGGATTATTGTTGAAATCTAGTAAGCCTATGTATATAGCAGCTGTAAGTGATATACATGGCCATAAATACTTTACACTCTATGTTAAAGCACTTAACAAGATAAGTAGTCTGAGAGACGATATAATGTTATTTATTTTTGCAGGTGATATAGTATTTCGAGGTAATGTTGATTCTGCATTAGACATTATAAAAGTTACACGAGAATTTGTCAGAGATAGAACTATAGTTGCATGTATAGGTAATGAAGAATACGATAGTATACTGAATGCTCTATTTAAAAGGTATAGTGATATAATATGGTTAAATGATAGCTATCACATAGTAGATGTTAACAGTATAAAGATAGCTATTGTTGGATCTAGAGGAGTTCTCGATAGACCAACATTATGGCAGAGTAGGAATATACCCGGGATAGAGAAAGTGTATATGGAGAGAGTAGTGAAGTTGAGAAGGTTATTAGAGGAGGTTAAGAGGATAAGTGACATAGCTATACTTGTAACGCACTATACGCCAACATTTAGAACGTTAATTGGAGAGCCAAAAAGTATATGGCCTGAAATGGGTTCTACACGTTTAGAGAAGGTGATAATTGAAACTAGACCCCACATAGTAGTTCACGGTCACGCACATAACTCTAAAGTACCCCATATTGAAGTTAATGGAGTAAGAATATACAATGTCGCTTTACCAGCTACTAAACGAATAACATTAATAAACATTAATACAGTTATAGAAAAGAGAGGATCATTACTAAATTACTTGAGGCGGTAAAGCTATGATACCTATTGGCGATATAAACCCTGTTAGGAGATTTCCCTACGTAAACACTGCAATAATCATAGTTAACACCATAATATTCTTTACGTTATGGATTCAAGGAGTTAAGAGTTTAGAGCAAGTCATAATGTTCTATGGTGCAATACCATACTATATACTTACAGGTAAGAAGTTGTGGACACTAGTTACCTCAATGTTCCTTCATGCTGGACCAATACATTTAATAGGTAACATGATATACCTGTACATCTTCGGCGATAATATTGAAGACTATATGGGGAGTAAAAGGTATCTACTATTCTATATTTTAGCAGGCTTAGGAGCGCATCTATTCCACTTACTATCAGTATTAATAATCCCAGCTAACATAAGATATTATAGTTATATGTACTGGGGTTATGATCCACTACTAATACCAGCTGTTGGAGCTTCAGGAGCAATATCGGGGGTTTTAGGAGCGTATATTCTCTTATATCCTAAGGCTAAAGTTAAGGTTATATCGCTATTCTGGTTTCTACCAGTGGTAATACTCGTTCCAGCATGGTACTTTATAGGATTATGGTTTCTATACCAGTTAGTTTTAGGATTTTGGACATTAACGGGAATACCAACTGGAGTAGCATACTGGGCACATATAGGTGGGTTTTTAACGGGAATGGCGTTAACACCAATACTAGGTAGGAGAAGAGACGAATACAGATTAGTAACACTACTAGGAGGCGACTATAGTTTAGAATGGGAGTATTAGCATAGACAGTATATGTGGAAAGTCAGAATTTACATTTACCTAGTTAAAAGTATACAATTTGTCAGTTCATGGGAGTATCGTCATAGGATGCTCAGTTGAGTATCACTTCATCATTCAATATAAGAGTTGTATTGAAGGCCGGGAGAGAGCCTCTCATCCCAACCCCATTCGGGGGTGTTGAGGCTCCACAGTATTATCCATAACCCACCATTTAAATACTTTATTGTCGTAGATGTAGAGAAAGTATTTAAGTTTTAAGTTAAGACAGATATTCAGATGTGGACTATTTGGCTACCTCCTGAACCCCATATACAACATTGGGGGATGTGGAATCCTGGCCTAACCGAAGGTGAACATACATTATTCATTAAGGTGTTTACTACTTTAGAATATAGGAAATTATAATCCTATATTACCTGGTGAAGTCTAGATTTAGCTAGATTTTAAGCTATATTTGTGTATGCTAGTCTAAATTAATAAGAAAGAGTATTAAACCTGTTAAGTTTAGTTTTTCATTTGGTGGTTTCTTATGGGTAGAGTTGTTGGTGTTGGTGTTGTTGGTCTTGGTAGAATTGGTATAGTACATTCAGAGATATTCGCTTTAAGAGTTGA
>DQVH01000047.1 GCA_015661855.1 Desulfurococcales archaeon | reverse complement strand
TAGAGTAGATGTCCCTCGAAATCATAGAGCTTAATGTTAAAGCTATTGAGTCTATAGTTGTTACTGCTGCAGCTAGTATTGAAATGCCAACAATAACTGATAGTAGTGTTGGTGTAGTTGGTGATGCTAGTAGTATTGGTGTTACGAGATTCCAATTACTCCTCCTACTTATATCGATTTTTGTGAATAAACCTACCTCACTTGAACCTCTAAGTAGTAGCCCTAATAGTGTAGTTAAAACTGTATATAGGAAGCCGAATACTGCAAACCCTAAAACCATTCTCCTATAGGCTATAGCATTTCTAGGTATAAATATTCTCTGAATAACCTGAGGATTACTCATTGCAAAGAAAATCCATGGTATAGTATAAGCTATAAATGTTGTTGGAGTCCAGAATGTATTCGGAAACTTTACGACATCATGACCTATATTAACTAGATAGTTTAGTGTATTACCACTCCACATAAACACCCATACAACTATAGCTACTGCCGATACAAACATTATAACACCCTGAAATACATCAGTCCATGCAACACCCCTCAATCCACCTACAAGACTCCACATTATAGATAGTAGTGTAGCAACTATTACAGCTAGTATGTATGGTATAGTACCATTACTTGTAATCTCGATTACTAGTGATGGCCCTATAATCTGTATTGAAGCGTATGGTATTAGTGAAGCCACCATTATAACCGTAGCTACTAAGCCAACAACTCGACTACCATAACGATCCGATAGAAACTCTGTAGGGGAAACATACCTTCTAACCCTACATATACTCCAAAGTTTAAAGCCAATAAATGATAGTAGTATTAGTGTTGCTACTAAATAGGCTAGTTCAAACCCTAAAGCACCAATACCAGTAGCATAAGCTAATCCAACAAGACCTATCATCATAAATGCACTATAGGTTGTTGCAGCATAAGTTAATGCTGAAACAATACCACTAAGACTATGTGATGCAACAAAGTAGTCTACAGGATCACCCCTCCTTAGAAACCTTCTAGAAAACAATACGATAACTGTTCCAACAATAATATACAAAAATAGTATCATATATGATAGCATAAGATAGATCACCTACAGAGCTTCTCTAAAACTCTATAGGTAATTAGAATCTGTATTAAAGTGAGAATACACCAATAAATGTATGGTAGTAGAGGATACGAATGAATAATCATAAATGGAATAATGTAGAATAACAGTAATACGGTTAAGCTTAAGACTACATACGCTCTCACATACCTCACCGAACAAGTGTTCGTTTAGTATAGTATAAAAACTTTACCATTTTATACCCTTAGGGAACTTGTAGTAGCGAGTGTAAACCTTAAATGTAATATAACTATATACTGTTTTATTGAGAATGGGTATGGGGCTTAAAGAGATAGTATTGAAGGTTCTTGAGGAAGCTGGTGAAGACGGTGTAGTCCAGTCAGAACTACCTAGAATTACAGGTTACTCTAGAAGCTATATTGCTGAGGTCTTGAGGGATTTAGAGGCTAAGGGTATTATTAGAAGGTTTAGAATTGGTAAGCAAAGCTACATAGTTAAGCTATCCAAGTATACAGCTAAGTTAAAACGTAAAACACATTTAAAACTGGGGATTCTTAGAGCAAGTGAATATGTATACGTCCCATTATTTCGTAGATACCTTAAGGATTATGGATTGAATGTTGAAATAGTAGTTTACGATGACGCTCTAACGTTAACACGGGATTTAGCTTTAGGAATGGTATCTCTAGCTCTATCACCAATATATACTCAGGTAGCAGTAAATGCTGTATATGGTGGTTTAAAGGTTGTAGCTGGAGGTAGTTTGGGAGGCGCATCTCTAATAGTTAGGGAGGGTATTAAAAGTATAGATAGTATTAGGAGTATTGCTTCAAGTAGAATTTCAACAATGGACTACCTAGTAAACATACTATTGGTTAACGAGTTAAAGGATTACAGTATCAGTATTAAATATATTACAAATCCTGATGAAGCAGTAATACTATTATACAGGGGTGTAGTTGATGCGGTAAACCTTTGGGAACCATATGTATCATTGTTGAAGAGGAGATCTTTTAGAGAGCTCATAGACTATAATGAATATATTGGTGAATACTACTGTTGTACTCTCGGAGTACACACATCCCTAGACTACAACACTATTACTAAGGTTAAGAGAGCATTCTCTAAAGCTTTAAGTGAGATAAAACTCCACATAGATACACTCATAACACCATACTCTACCATTACCGGTTTACCAGTAGAGTTAATTAAGGAGTCTATAGGTAAATATAAGCACTTAGACTACATTGATATGGGTATTCTAAATAGGCTAATTAGTAGGGGGTCTAAATTCATAGTTAACACTCAAACAGTATTAGAGGCAACATGTAGAATATAAGGTTAGGTGGTTTCAATTGGAAACCTGTGTTGAGGAGGAGTTAAAACGTAATATATGTTATGTTATGAGGTTGCTGTATGAGAGGGGGTTAGTTTCAGCTCTTAGTGGTAATGTTAGTGCTAGATTGCCTGGAGCTAGAGAGTTTTGGATAACACCAAGTGGTTTATTTAAAGGTATGATTAAGCCAAGTGACTTGGTAAAGATAGACTTAAATGGTAATATTACTAGTGGTAACCGTAAACCCTCTATTGAAACACCACTCCACACAGCAATATACCGGAGTAGACACGATATTAATGCTATAGTTCACTCACATAACCCATACACTATAGGCTTAATTCTAGCAGGTGTAGAGTTAAAGCCTATAACAGTTGAGGGAGCATTAATACTGAAGAAAACAACTATAATACCCTATGCACCACCAGGCTCCAGTAAGTTAGTACAGTTGGTTTCAAAAGAGGTCTCTAAGGGCTATAATATTCTAATACTTAAACATCATGGTGTAATAGCTGCTTCAACAGACTTATTTAAAGCTTTAGCTCTAGTAGAAATGTTAGAGGAACTTGCAAAAACACAGTTCATATGTAGAGTTTTAGGAAGAGAGCCATCAACAATACCAGAACTAGACATACTTTAAAAGGGAGCTTAATAGCGAGAACTCGTTATAAGCTATGATTGATTTAAGTCTATAATGTGAGATAACATTCTATATTAAAAGTATGAATGGGAATAGAGTGTAGACATGTACGTTTTGGATTCAGCTTATCCTCTTACTAGATTTAACTAGTTTTTCAGCTATAATTTCAACCTCAAACCTGTTAAACCATGGAGGTTTACTCCTACTAACTTTTAAACCTGCAGCTACCGATCCCATAGCTATAGCTTTTAATGGCTCTGTACCCTTATATATTTCATATGCTGTTATTGAGAGTAGTATGTCTCCTGCTCCAGTAGAGTTACCACTTATCCCCGGTAGTGCAGGTACGTAGATAAGTTCTCCATCTATTGATGCTACAAGTCCCTCTTCACCGTGGGAGACAAGTACTATACCCTTACTATACTCAGTTAGGTATCTAACAGCTTCCTCTATAGAATTACATATAGGTATTTCGTAGAGGTCTAAATGATAGATATCTGCAAGCCCTATAACCTCGTACACGTCACTAGTCCATTTAATCGATATACTACCTTTATCGTCAACTGTTCTTACAAACCCTTGTATATCGATAGCTAGTATTGATGCATAGTTTCGAAGTATTCGTAGTAGTTCGAGATTAACCTCTCTATACACTGGATTAACTATTATCAGTGATTTACTAAAACTCTCTAGTAGCTCACTTGGTATATTTATTGTTGAGCCCCTCCTTAACAGTCTAACCTCTCTATCAGTATCGCTAATATACTTAAGTTCAAATACTGGTACACTACTTCCAGTAATGATTAACTCTAAACCCATACTTCTAGCAAATCTTATGTGATCCTCTTCTACAGGACTTATAACTACTATTGTATCACACCCATAGTATACTAGTGCTATAGAGCCATAGTATGGAGGTCCACCTATAGTATAGGTATCATCAATTATATCGCGTGTAAAACTACCTACAAAGACTACACAATCCTTCATAACCTAATATCACCCCTTCTAACTCTTACATAAACCTCAATAGTCTTAGCAGAAATGTACGTATAGGATAGAATAGCTATGGCTATTAGCGACTCTATGTACAATCCTATAATGCTTCCAACAAATATAATGAATAATCTGACATCACGTGAGGAAATGTTGGGTATAGAGCCTATTCTTAATGGGTGGACTCCAAGTGAAGCTTCACCTCTCGCATGAATATAGCTAACCATTAGGGAACCTGTTACCGCAAGAACCCCAATAAGGAGAACCAACTCTACACTCCATACACTAAACCTTATCGTTGTTAGGGTTAGAGCTATTATTACAGTTACATCTACAATTCTATCTAGAATAGCATCTATAAATGCTCCAACCCTACTATGTAACCCTCTAACTCTAGCAAGCTCACCGTCAACACCATCAATAATTGAAGCTAATTGAACCATAATACCTCCAACAATAGGATTACCAGTTAAATACAGTATTGAAGCAGAAATTCCCACGAGAAAGCTTATAAGAGAAACCTGGTTAGGTGTAATTGGTATATTGAATTTTAAAATTAAGTATGTTATTAGGCCAGAAATACGCCTATTTATATACCTAGATACTGGTCCATCAGTAGGTTTTGGTAGGTATAGTATCATCTGGCTATCACCTTACCAACTACTTTAAGTACTTCATCAAGTACTACTCTACGATAACCACTTACAACTTCGTGGTAGTCGTTTTCAGTATCAATTTCAGTCCATAAACTACCCGTAACGTCAGCTACAGCTACACTTATACCCATACTCTTAACATACTCAACAACATCAGAGAGTTTCAGTTTAACCTTACTCTTAGCAAGGTTTTGTGCTATTTTGAGAATACTACGTGTTATAACGTATACTCCTGTATCAATATATGTGAAGTTTTTAAGCTCCTTACCTATAGCTGTAATGTAGCAATTCTTATCTGTAAGGATTTTTGTAGCTTCATCTACGTTAATGTATAGTGGAGCTCTATCACCACCAACTACAAGCTCTACATCGCCATACCTAAATCTCCTAATAATACTTAATGGGATCTCTGGAACATATAGGTGGTCACACATTGATAAAGCGAGTACGTCATCCCCTACATACTCTGCTACTAATGCTAGACTAAACCCATTCTCTCTTTCAACAGCATTATTCTCGACAACATAGTAGTCGACTCCACAATACTCCAATATCTCCCTAATACTACTACTCCAACCCTGAGGTACTACAATAGTAAACCTTCTAATACCTATACTCGCTAAAACCGCTATAGGGTATACTATGAGTGGATATCCTTCCAACTCTACTATAAACTTGGGTTTACCCCAACTAATACCCCTAAGTCTTCTCCCAAGACCAGCAGCTAGTATAACACCCTCCCTTAACATCTAAAACACCTCAGAGCTTAGAGAGTAAGTGGAAACTATACTGTAATGTTGAGTATAAGGTAAAGGGGTGGAGGTGAGGTTGAAACTCTAGAGTACTCAGAGTTAATTAGCTAATGGAAGACAGAGTAGGATTTGGTGAATACTATGTCCTAGGGGGAAATAAGTTTTTCTGATTACTTTCAATTCTTACGTAGTTCTATAATTTCTCCTACAATACTCTACTATCACGGTACTATTTACTACTATAAAGGTTTCTTCTAAATAATAATGTTTTCAAGAAAAACTGGAATGGAGGTGTAACTCACCACTATACTCTACACTATTGTTTTAGTGTCTTATCTATCCATTCAAGGTACCCGGTATAACCAGCTATAATTGGTATCATTATAATCTCTGGTGTAGTGTAAGAGTGTAGTTTCTTAATTGTCTCTGTAAGCTCTCTAAAGAGGTTAATTCTAGACTTTATTATTAGTAGTGCTTCATCACATGAATCTATCTTATTCTCCCACCAGAACATAGACTTTACAGGGTAGACTATGTTTATACATGCTGCAAGCCTTCTCTCTAAGAGCACTCTAGTAATCTTCTCTGCTTCCTCACGTGTAGGACAAGTCACCATTACTAATATGTATCCTCCACTTACAACCATAAACCTGCCACCATAAATTCTATGACTAAATTAAGCTATTATACTTAACTTTCAAACAATATAATACTAGTTAGGGAGGGTTATAGTGTTTGTCAGTTAGGTACATTAACTTACTATTAGAGTTTGCCTCTAAAGTACTATACTATATTGAAAGGTATAAAGCATCATTTGATAAGGCATTCCAATACACACTAGATGATATGAAGGATAAACTTAGAGGTTACAGTCTTAAAAGATTCTATAATGTATCATGGTCTATAGTTTTAAACTACTATAAGTTAAGGTTTATTGAGAAGGAGATCTACGGTTCAACTGGTGGAACTAAAAGGTTAACTAGACTTTGGGCTCTATACTTTGGGGAGGAATTAGAGGATATTGAGTGTTACAGTATTTTCAAAAGAAGGATAGTTAAGAGTATACCGAAGCGTATTAGCTTAAATGATGTACTTAGTAAAACTAGTTTAAATAGTGTAGAGAAGTTAGCAATCGAATACTCATACCCACTATGGTTTACAGAACTCCTAGTTAAACTCTTAGGCTTAAACGATACAAAAATGATTATGGAGTGTATGAATAGAGAATACTATTGGCTTAGAGTAAACACGTTGAAAATAGACGTTGATAAAGCTATTAAACTACTTGAAGATAACAATGTAGTTGTTGAGGAGGATAAAGACTTATGGTATATGCTTAAAGTTATAGACTTTAAAAAACCACTATACGAACTCAACATTATAAGAGAGGGTAAAGTTGTAATTCAGGATAAGGGTAGTGCTCTAGTAGTTGAAGCATTAAAACCACAACCACATGACATAATTTTTGATGCATGTGCAGCACCAGGAATAAAAACATCACTTATAATGCAGTTAACTGAGAATAAGTGTAGAATTATAGCTGCAGATATATCTAGGGATAGAATTAAGAGTATGGTAAAACTATTGAAGCTGTATGGTGTAAAACTGGAAAACATAGACATTATGGTATTAGATTCATCAAGAAATACTTTAAGGAGGAGAGTTGATAAAGCGTTAGTTGATGCACCATGCTCATCTAGTGGTACAATATCTAGAGATCCAGCAGTAAAAATACATTTAAACGATATCTCATGGGTTAAAAGATTCCCCCAAATCCAAACAAGAATACTATCATCAGTAGTAACTCAAGCAGATGAAGTAGTTTATGCTACATGCTCACTAATTCCATGGGAGGGTGAGGAGGTTGTAGAGAGTATAGTTTCGCGTTTAAACTGTAAACTTGTAACTCCACAGATAATAGGTGATAGTGGCTACAAATACTATCGTAAAGTATACACTAAGGTTAAACGACTATACCCTCACAGACATGGTGTTGAAGGATTCTTTATAGCAAAACTGTATACAGGGTGAAAAGTGAACACAATTACAGTAGTTTCTTTAAAGCCTGGATACCCTTCATACCCTCCCTAATCCCTAACTCTCTGGCTTTAGAAGTAACATACTTAACCTCACCATCAAGCATATCCTTAAACTCTTTTACACCAGTTACAACAACCGCGATATCGCCAAGCTTTTCAGCTACATCAACATTTAAATACCCACACATCATATACCCCTTAGACCCCTTTATTATGAGTAGTGGTGCATTACCAAGGTTAACTTTTAAACCAACCGCTACCCTCCCATCAATATCTAGTAATTCGAGTTCTACAAGTGGCATACTCTAAACACCTATTATCATCCTAAACTCCACTAAACTTAGCTCTTACCCTACTTAACATACAATCTTATATTGCCTTGACCCAGTATTTTAGCGATATCATGTATGTTTATATTCTTTCTAGATAGGTATTTTCTAAGCTTCCTCATATTATAGTAGTCGGTGTCTGTAAAGTATCCTCTACGGTATATACATATAGTGTTCCTCGTAGTTACTATGGCTAAAGCTAGCCCTCCGTAAGTGAAAACGTCTATTGCTACATCTATATCGCGTGGTGAAAATATAGGGTGTAGTGTGGGGTGAGTGTGTGCTGTATAGTATGTTTTTATGAATGGTACTCTTACATGGTATTTCTCTCCCTCAGCTAGAAATACATGTCCATCCTCTAATACTGCAAGATAGTATTCTACACCAAACCTATCTGTTACTATAGTGTATTCGCTAAGCTCACTACGTACATACTCTAGAAACCACATTGTAGCAGTATCGTAAAGTACATGCATGTTATCATAGTCTATCTGTTTAGCTAATTCAATATTCACATTTAGCTCTCTAGGTGGTTTACAGTCTATCTCATTATCTGTTTTAACTTTAATATTGAGTATTGAGTTATCAAATACTAGTGGATCGTAGAGTATATCCTCAGATACATGTAGGCCTTCACCACAAACCTCCTCTAACAAGTCTTCAACATATAGTATTATGTTTGCTAGTCTAGTGAGTCTACGAGACCACTCATCAACATATAGTTTATGAAACTTCAAAACACTATACACCACTCTTAATCTCTTTCAGTATTGGAGCTAGCTTTCTCCAAATATCCATTTCAACCTCACTTATACTCTTACTAGCATCTACTACTATGAATAGTGTATTCTTGAATATCTCTGGTAGCTTTAGATATAGCTCTCTAACTTTCATTAAGTACTCTTTCTCCTCAAATCTCGTTTTAACTCTACCACTTATACGTTTAAGCGCTATATCTACTGGTAGATCTAGAAGTACCACTATATCTGGTAGTTTTACAACTCTGTTTACAAACAATATATATTCTAATGGTAAACCTCTAGCACCCTGATAGGCTAAACTAGCATAAACTGATCTATCACTTACAACAATACTACCCTCACTAAGAGCTTTAATGACAATCTCCTTCTGTAAAATTATTCTATCTACTGCGAAAACATACGTTTCTACATCAGGCTCTAAACTATACTTGTATAGGAACTTCTTTAAACTTTCATTCCAAGGCTCTCTAACATAAACTACGTTGTAACCTATCTCTCTAAGTCTCCTAATAAGTCTAAGCGATTGACAGGTTTTACCAGATC
>DQVH01000078.1 GCA_015661855.1 Desulfurococcales archaeon | reverse complement strand
GGATGGAGCAGGTAAATATAGGTACTGAAGGAACACGAGCAAGAATAATAGAAACACTATTCTCACGTAGATACCTAGAGGTAAAAGCTGGAAAAGTGGAAGTAACTAAGATAGGCTACTGTATAGCTGAAGTACTATCAACATTCTTTAAAGAGTTAACAAGTGTTGAATTAACAAGAAAATTTGAAGAATACATTAACAATATAAGATTCAACAGGGTAAAGAGAGAAAGTGTACTTAATGAGGCTAAGAAGACTATAGATAAGTTAATTGAAAACTTTAAGAAATCACTCTACGATATAGGTGTCATACTTAGTAAATCATTAAATATAATACCAGTTAACAGAAAATGTATAATATGTGATAATGAAGCTGTAGTGGATAAACCAGCACTATGTAAATATCACCTATTAGCATATGAGAAGCTAATAAAACATTACTGGATATGGAGGAAAGCATTTGAGTCACTAGACTGGATCAACTACCTTAAAAAGATCATTAGGTTAAAAAGTAGTTGTGGTAAATGGGTTAGAGAGGTAGCTCAAGCTATCTATGAGAGGAAAATTGATGTAGACCTTTCAAGTATAATGTTAAATAACCAATAAACGGTATTTTGAATGGAATACCATTAACCTCTAAAACACGACCCAATATCATCTCTTCAGTTACATCCCATGGATCTATAGTTAAATTATTATCACCCTTAGTCTTGACAATAATCTTCCCATTAACCTCAATTATCCTAACTACTCTATGAATTATAGGATACCCTTGACTATGTGGTTTAAAAACTATTATATCTCCAACTTCAATTTCTTCTATTTCTACCCCCTCAACTATTACTATATCACCAATGCTAAGTGTTGGATACATACTAGAGGATGTAACAACAGCTAATGGTATATGAGTTTTCAAGAATATGCTTAAAACACTATGTAAGTTAAGCATTAAGATAAATAATGCTATGTAGACTATTATTTCTAAAATAAATTTTCTACGATAATATCTCATTTGTTAATCCCGTATCTAGTTATCGTGGCTTACTCTGTAGTAGGGTATTTAAAGTTTCCCTTATAGTATCTACCTTTACTTTGAGGGGTGTAGTATGAGTATCTTTAGAAGGCCGAATGAGGATATCGCAATATCATTAATAATTGGGTGCTTCTTAACAATACTCTTAGTCTCCTTTAACCATGGAGGTACAGTGTACTACGGCTTATTGTATGTACCATATCATGAGCCTTTAGTAGCCGTTGTACCCTACGCTTACATTATATTTAGCATACTGATATATTTTAATTACAGACTTAGAAGCTCTGGATTGCTTCTCGCTCTACCGAGTCTCCTATATATTACTGGTTTTTACTTTTTAACAGCTAGCTCAATGTCTTTAATTTCAGGTAAATATGAGCAAACAGCTTTATACGATCTTGTATCCAGTATAGTCTATGACCTATTCTTTATACTACTGGGGTTGACTTTAGAGAGTATAATTAAGGGTGAGGGGTTGGGTTTTATCTCATTTGTAGTAAAAAACTCGAATATAGACTACCTATCAACATCAATAGCATTTATCCTCCTAGCCTGTACCAGGTTAGCTAATAAGAGTATACCAATGATTCTATCCATGTTCTTTGCTTTAGCGTCATGGATACCTATGGCTATGCTCATAAGAAATTATATAAAGCTAAATTCAAATGGGGGATTAAAGTTGAGTGATATGGTATTATTAGCGAGTATAAATGTAACCTATTTAGCCTTTCTCAAACTAATATCACTATGATAGATGGTAACAAGTACTTAACTCTATTTTAGAATTCCTCCTCATCAATATTACTTATATCAATCTCTATTATTTCTCCTTCTCTCCTAGTAGGCTTCTTTTCGGTCTCTGATTTACTAATGCTTTTACCCTCAATTTCTACATCTTCACCACCAACCTTTATCTTACTTACAACTCCACGCCACTTATGGCCACAGTTATGACATTGAAACATACCCATTATAGTTATTGTTATTCTACCTTTAGAATCCGGTAGAGGTGAATATAGTTGCCAAGTTTTATATGGTTCCTCTACTACTGTTCCACATATTGGACATGTGTTTCGTCTTTTAGGCATCCCATAGCACCCTAGAAGTTTTATACTGAGTTATGTAGTCTCATGTAGATTTTTAAGTTTATATAATGAATACTTCTACTTCATATGGCTTTAAAGTTTCAATAATATTCTTAGCTAACACCGTAAATACTGTGTTAGCTCTGCTAGGGCTAGCTATGTATGTTGTTATTGTGAATTCTACCCCATTAGATCTTACACATTTAATGTCGATTTCAGGTTTTATTGTTAATACTATTTCTGGGGTTTTAGAGAGTAGTTTTCGTAGTTTATCTTCGATTTCCTCAATATTTGTTGTACCATTTACTCGAACACCTATCTTTAAAGTAAATGCTGAACCTAATACTACAATATTCTTATTTAGGAGAGTACTATTAGGTATCCTAATTAGATCACCATCAACGGTTCTAATTTCAGTAAATAGTGGTGTTATATTTTGTATTCGCCCAGTATACTTATCTATACTTATATAGCTACCGATAGTAATACTCCTAGTAAGTATTATTGTGTAGTAGGCTATTATCGATGTTATAACGTCCTTACTAGAGTATATAATGATAAACATTAAACCTAGTAGGGCATATACTATTATTATATTGTCAGTAACTAGTGAAACAAGAAGCAATATTATAACTATGTATACTATTAGTGAGAGCACGCTTCTAAACTTATCGTAAGCTGTTTGGGATAGTATATTTCTTGCAACCATTCTTCTAAGTATTGCATTAACTATTTTTAAGAATATAACTCCAGCTATTATTGTTGCTGCTATTCTAACTAACATTAAAATTGTTACATCCTGAAATACTGCTTGAACACTAAAGCCCTTTAACTGTTCAACTATACTTTGAAGTATGGGTTGTGACATATTTTTCAGAGTTTGATTTTCAATCATTACCTTTATTCACCTAAAAGCCTGTTTAAACTCTTCAATTTTATCTTTCCTTACTAACGCTACAATTTCGTATCCTGGTCTTAAGTCAGTTACTTCTTTAGGGTCTAAAAATCTTTCTCCATCAAATACAGCTATAATTTTACACTCTTTTGGAAGTTTAATATTGGATAAGTGTTTACCTATACAGTAGTCGTTTTCTGTAAGTGTAAGTGAGACTAAGCCATAGTTTCCTGTAAATGAGGGAACTAGTTCAACAACTGAATATTTACCTTCAATTAGACTCTCTATCAGCTTAGCTGTAACATATGGTACACATATTGCAGCTTCTACACCTACTCTTTCAAGTAGTTTAGCTATCTTTTCATCTTTAACTCTAACAACAACTCTAGGTACACCATAATCTTTAGCTATCATTGCTATGAATAGGTTAACTTCATCTCTATCAGTTGATGCAACAACTACATCAATTCTTCTTAAATCTATTTCCTCATATAATCCTGGATCTGTAGCATCCCTAATAATCGCCATTACATCTGCCTCGTTAGCTACCATTTCACATTTAGCTCTATCCTTATCAACAACTATAATTTCGTTACCCTTTTTGGATAGTAGTTTAGCTGTGTGACGACCTGTTTCACCAGCACCTATTATGAGTATTCTCATAGCATCGACTCCTTAAACACCTGTAATATAGCCTTTTAGACTTCGACTAAGTTATTTTGTGTGGAAATTTAAATATTAACCTTACTCTAGGTATATTGGAGGCTAAATGTGTAGGGTGTAATCGGCTATGTTTAATGATATTGTACTCTTTGAGAGTGATGAAAGCTTTATTATTGAGAGTGTTAGGGGAAGGCAGGTATTAGATTCAAGAGGTAATCCTACTGTTGTAGCTGAGGTATTAACTAG
>DQVH01000108.1 GCA_015661855.1 Desulfurococcales archaeon | reverse complement strand
GAAGTTACAATGCAGGACTTTATGAACGCCTATAAAGAGATTATACCATCAGGATTGAGAGAAGTATATATTGAAGTACCTGAAGTAAGATGGTCGGACATTGGTGATTTAGAGGAGGTAAAACAGGAGCTTAGAGAAGCTGTTGAGTGGCCCCTCAAATACCCTGAAGCATTTAAGAGACTCAACATTAAACCACCTAAAGGCATACTACTCTTTGGGCCACCTGGCTGCGGTAAGACGTTACTTGCTAAAGCTGTTGCTACTGAGAGTGAAGCAAACTTTATATCGATAAGAGGCCCCGAAATACTAAGTAAATGGGTTGGTGAAAGCGAAAGAGCAATAAGAGAGCTCTTCAGAAAAGCTAGACAGGCAGCACCATGCATAATATTCATCGACGAAATAGACTCAATAGCTCCAATGAGGGGTCTCGGAGTAGGTGATAGCCACGTTATAGAGAGAGTGGTAAGTCAGCTACTAACAGAAATGGATGGAATTCAAAAACTAGAAAACGTTGTTGTTATTGCTGCAACTAATAGACCTGACATACTAGACCCAGCACTACTAAGACCCGGAAGATTCGATAAACTAGTGTATGTACCACCACCAGACAAAAAAGCCAGACTAGAAATACTTAAAATACACACTAAAGGTATGCCCTTGGATAACGATGTAGACCTTGAGGAGATAGCTGCAAAAACTGAAGGCTATAGTGGTGCAGATTTAGAAGCTGTTGTAAGAGAAGCAGCACTGTATGCTCTAAGAGAAGATATAAATGCTACTAAAGTATGTAAGAGACATTTTGAAATGGCCTTAAAGAAGATTAAACCATCAATCACCCCCGAGATGATAAAGTTCTACCTATCATGGCTTGAAAGGTCAAAACAAACTCTCCCAAGAGGAAAACTACAACCAGTACCATTTGTGTAATCCCAAAATAATACCACTCTTTTATAACAACATTAAATGGAGGTGACTGTTATCAATCGCGTTTGGCTTAGAGAAACACTAACTTACATAATTTATACATTACTTAAAAGTAGAGAAGCTAAGGAAATATTAGATGAAGAGTTATATGAAATGCTAAAATATATCGTTCCCGACCTATCGTATCGAGACTTCCTCAAATCACTAATAACACTTGAGATAAGAGGGTTAATCACAGTGTCACTTATACGTGAGGGAGTTAGAGTTATAAGACTTGTAGCATAAACCTTCCAATCATACTTAGGCTCTATATAACACCCGAATATCTTAGTCTCTACCTTCTTCTTTCTTCACAACATTAATTCAACTAGTCTTAGATATAAATAGCATCGGTTAAAACATAAATTTGAGGAAAGACAGCCAGGGAGAAGTAGATTATGGGTGTAAATTTAAGGGAGTTAATACCTGAAAGTGTTAGAAAGACTATAGAGTTACCTGCCCTAAGGGGGAAGGTAATAGCTATAGATGCATATAATGCTTTATACCAGTTTCTAACAGCAATAAGACAGCCTGATGGAACACCACTAATGGATTCCAAGGGTAGAATAACTAGCCACCTTAGTGGACTCTTCTATAGAACTATAAACATTATGGAGTATGGACTTAAACCAGTATATGTATTTGATGGAAAACCTCCAGAAATTAAAGCAGTAGAAATTGCTAGAAGAAAGAAGGTTAAAGAAGAGGCTGTAAAGAAGTATGAGGAAGCATTAGCAAGAGGCGATTTAGAGGCCGCTAAGAGATATGCACAAATGTCTTCTAAACTAACTGAGGACATGGTTATAGACGCTAAGAAACTATTAGATGCTATGGGAGTACCATGGGTACAAGCTAAAGCTGAAGGGGAAGCGCAAGCAGCATACATGTCAAGAGAGGGTGATGCCTGGGCTACAGCTAGTCAAGACTACGACTCATTACTATTTGGAGCTCCCAGACTTATAAGAAACTTAACAATTACTGGTAAAAGAAAACTTCCTAAAAAAGACGTCTATATCGAGATAAAACCGGAAATAATAGAGCTTGAAGCACTTCTTAAAGCACTAGGTATTACAAGAGAACAACTTATAGACATAGCAATACTATTAGGTACAGACTATAATCCTGAGGGAGTGAAGGGTATAGGTCCAAAAAGAGCTATGATGCTAATAAAGACTTACGGATCTCTTGAAAGAGTACTAAAAATATTACCTAGAACTGAATTCCCCATAGACCCACTTAAAATTAAAGAGTACTTCCTAAAACCACCAGTTAATAAAGACTACAAAATAGAATGGAATGAGCCTGATGAGAAAAGCATTATAGATTTACTTTGTAAAGAGCATGACTTTTCAGAAACTAGAGTAAGAAATGCTATTGAGAGATTGAAGAAGGCATATAGAGAGCATATTAAGGGTAAACAGTTAGGTCTAGAGCTATGGTTTAGCTAGTTAAAACCGGAAAAGACATTACAGTAAATAGTATTCCATACTGTCCCTCCAACCATACTTTCCAACTAACGGTACAAAGACACAAGGTATACTCTCCCTTATCTCAATTTTTTCTTTAGAGATCTTTTTAACTACGAGGAGTCGTTGATAATATCTATTTCCAGTAGGTATAACCATAATCCCCCCCACTTTTAATTGCTCAATTAGGGGTTTAGGTATCGATGGTGCTGCAGCAGTAACTATTATTCTATCGTATGGTGACTCTTTAGGGTAACCTAAAGTGCCATCACCTAGAATAACAGTTACTCTATCGGCGTAACCCGCCTTTTCAAGATTCTTTTTAGCATATTCAACTAACTCAGGTATTCTCTCAATAGATATAACTTTCCCCTTTACTTTAGAATCTCTTGGTGCAACTATTTCAGCTATAACTGCTGCATGGTATCCTGAGCCCGTTCCAACTTCTAAAACCTTATGGCCTAGATCTAACTCTGCTAGTTCACACATTAATGCAACCATATGTGGTGCACTTATTGTTTGACCTTTTAGTATGGGTAGAGGTGTATCAATATATGCTTGTCTACGATACTGTGGAAGTACAAACACTTCTCTCGGTACTGTTAACATAGCCTTAATTACTTTAGGTGACTTCAATACACCCTCACTAATCAATTTCAACACCATATTCTCCCTTTCTCTCTTAAAATAGTCCTCCTCCAACTCTACTCACCAGGATTACTACTCCTATTCACTATTTATCTAGAGCATTAGGTATTTAGGTGTTAAAGATCGCATAGTTGTTTGGGAGAGGTTTTAGCATATGAAGTACGCTATTGAACATATTGTAGCTTACGGTCATAAGAATATTAGGGCAACACATAAAACAACATTTGAAGTTACTAGTGAATCCTGGCTTACACCTAGAGGGGACTGTATAATAGGTGTTAAAGCGAATAAGACTCCAAAAGACTTCAATGTAGAATTTAAGAAGCTTATACGAAGAGACGATACCATTATAGTGGCTATCCTCATAGCCAATAGCATAATTGATGTAGTTGTAGGTCGAGGATCACATTCACTTACATTAAGTGATGACACTAGAATGGTGTTTAGAAAAAGTAACTATACATGCCCTAAAACTGTAATGGTTAATGCAAATAAGGCTGCAATAGAAATTAATAGAGAGTTAGTGAGGAAGCTTAGAGAATTAGGTGAAAAAGCAAAGCTACATGTCATACTCTTAGCAATAAACCAATACATTTAAAGCTACAAGCCTTAAAAGTTAGGAATAACATAGGCGTCTACAACATAAAGATACTTATAAGGAGCTACCTCTAATACTTTACGAGTATGAACTATTTTAACCAATCTACCTCCATAAGTACTAATACTTGCAATAAAGTGTTTTAGGAATGAACTAATAGAGTAGTCAAAATGGTAGTAGTGGATTATACCACCATCCTCCCTAAGACACTTTAATGCGTAGCCTAGATACTCATGGGACTTCTCAGGCAAATTCATAATAACTCTATCTACACTTCTAACTAAATATGAGGCAATAATTTTTGCATCACCAAGTATTGGTATGATACATCCCTTCAACTTATTAATTAACGTACTTAAGGTTAGACAGAGGATAGCGTGGGGGTTAATATCGGATGCGTAAACTGTAACATTTCTCCTACAGGCTATATGAAGACTAAAACCACCAACACCAGAAAACATGTCGTACACTGTTTCTCCTTCATCAACTAGATTTGCTACTCTATGATGTTCGTATCCTAAACTCGGGTTAAAGTAGACATTTGGTACATTAACAACCATTTTCACTCCATACTCTTTATGGATTGTATAGTGCTTTACGACACCATATACTGGTGTAACTTCTCTAATTCTATAATCCCCTTTAACACCGGACACCTTAACATAAACTGTTTTAACATGCTTATGTAATTTACATAGAATTTCACCTATACTCCTCCAGTAATCCCTTATTGAAGTAGGTAGTTCAATAACAATAGTGTCTCCTATAATATCATATGAGGATGGAATCTTGGAGAGGATATTTTCTGGAATAATACCCTTTAGTAAGCTTCTTAATTTACCCACTACCTAACACCATAACGTTAACTATCTTGATAAGATTAAATATAATTTCACATTTTTACACTAGTTACTAGTAGTGTGTAGTGTATCATTAGTTTATTGGTAGTGTTTGGTGAATACTTTGACTAATATAGAGGTTGGTGTAAAATCGAGAATAGATGATCCAAATTTATGGCCTCATGTCATTCGGGTATTAGAGTACCTTAAAAGTAAAGGTTTAAATGTGAAAATAGATGCCAATATGCCGCTTAAAGGCTATAATTATTTTAAGCTTAAGGATGAAGAGGTAAGCTCACTAGACTTGCTAATAGTAATAGGTGGTGATGGGACACTCCTTTACACATTAAGTCATTTATCTAGAAATGTACCCCCTATAATGACGGTAAGGTGGGGTCGTTACGGATTCCTCATGGAAATAGAAATTAATGAGTTTCAATATTATTTTGAAAAGTATTTAAAAGGGGAATATAAGATTAAGGAGGCTTCAAGAATAATAGGTTACTACAGAAATACCAACCTACCTCCAGCATTAAATGAATACTTATTAATAGCTAATCGTGGGGGTATTGTTAAACTTGAACTCTATAAAGATAACATTAGAGTTTTCAGAATGACCGGTGATGGCGTAATAGTAGCTTCTACAACAGGCTCAACAGCATACTCACTTTCATCTGGTGGACCCATAATAGATGAAGATTTAGATGTATTCACAGTTACACCACTTAACCCCATACAGCTATACTTAAGACCAGTAGTACTACCAATAACCTCTACATTAAAAGTTAACATCCTAGATGATACTGTAGTACATGTAATTGTTGATGGTGTAGAGAGAGGCTTTATAAGAAAGGGTGATACATTGGTTTTAAAACGCTATGATAGAATTAAATTCATTAGATTTAAAGACGACTACTACAATAGGATATTAAGGAGGAATGTTATGTGAAAAAAGCAGTAGTACTTGATACATCAGCTATACTCTCTGGAACTATAAACTATCTACCCTTTGATACCGAAATCTATATACCACAATCTGTAATTATGGAAGTTAAAGACGCTGACAGTAGATATAGACTTGAAACATCTATGCAGACAGGACGTGTTAAAATATTGAATCCACCTACACAAATTGTAAATGAAGTGAATAGAGTTAGTATGAGTCTGGGTGAAGCACTCAATTTAACTCAAACCGATATAGAAGTTGTAGCTTTAGCAGTGTACCTCCATAGGAGCGGGTACAGTGTTATAGTATTTAGTGATGACTATTCAGTTCAAAACCTATGTAAAAGGTTCGGATTAAAATTTACACCAGTAAAAACAACTGGTATTAGAGAGGTAAGAAGGTACATTTACAAATGTACTGCATGTAGCTATGTGAGTGACAGGTTACCTTACGATAAAAAGTGTCCAATATGTGGCTCTAAATTAAAAAGGAAAAGAGTGTCATAAATGCTAACTCTATACCTCAACCTACTTTCCTAAGTTTAGCAATAAAGTATCCAGGCATATCATGTTTATGAGGGTAAAATCGCTGAGCAGCACCACCAAAAGCTATATTACCAATCTTATACTCTAGATCCTCTAGTTCAAACTTAAAATTTGTAAGAGCATACTCTATAATATCCTCATTTTCCTCCCTAGTTATAGTACATGTTGAGTATACGAGAATACCATCCCTTTTGAGAATGTTATAAGCAGGCTTTATAAACTGTTTCTGGTACTCCTTTAAGTCTACTATTTCACTATACTTCTTCTTATCGTAAACTTTAGGTCTAACACCTAGAGCAGAGCATGGTGGATCTATGATTACCTTATCAGCTTTAATATTGAAATCTACATCGAGATATCGGGAGTCAGCCCTGATTACACTTATATTCTTAAGTTTCATTCTCTCAATCTCCTTAACCATATAATTTATTCTCCTTCTAGAATTATCTACAGCTATAACTTTAGCTCTACACTTTGACAGTATTGATATATGTGTGGTTTTACCTCCTGGAGCAGCACACATATCAACAATAACTTCATTTGGTTGAGGATTTAATTCTCTAGAAGCTATTATTGCTGGAATACTCTGGCTGTATATATAGCCTTTACTGTATATACTTAACTCTCTTACTTTAGGTAGTTTAAATCGTGAAATAAGAGTTGTTACTGCTAATCCCTTCTTATTCCTTCTTAAATCATCTGCATTGATATGTGATATTCCCCAGCCAACACTAAACCCGTTAGGTGCATTTATAGTTACATAGTCACCCTTCCTTATGTGAAAATTAATACTTATTATGCCTGGTATGTAGAGGTTTGCACCCTGATAAACACTTTCTGCAGCATACTTATCAGCTACTATAATCTTACTCTCAATAGGTACATAAAATGGACCCTCAGTTCTAACTAGTACTACTTCATCAAATCTTGGATGTACCTTAACACTGTAACCTAGATTCTCAAAATACTTAACAACATAATCTGTTGAGGTAAGCATACTATTAACTCTAATAGTAAAGTATTCGCCAGGATGCATTATAGCCTGAAGAAATTCCCTAACTTCACCATTAAGAATGTTACTAAGTACACTTACCAATCTACTATCATAGTCAAATAATTTAAAGACATCATCTTCATATACAATCAAAACCTAGTAAACCCCTACATCAACATTAAAAGTATAATAGTATGTTTAATCTAACTGTAAAAAATATTCCATGGTGCGGGGGGTGGGATTTGAACCCACGCAGGCCTACGCCAGCGGGGCCTCAGCCCGCCCCCTTTGTCCTGGCTCGGGCACCCCCGCACCTACATAAAAACTCTTATCCGAGGGTAGAAATTTTTAACTCCCCGAGTGGGAAAATTCTACCTAGGCAAGTGTTCTCCTTAGGGGCCCGTAGCCTAGCCTGGATAGGGCGCCGGCCTCCTAAGCCGGTGGTCCGGGGTTCAAATCCCCGCGGGCCCGCCACATACTTAAAACTTTAAAACTGCATTAACTTATCTAACCCTCTACTCCTCAACAAAAATAACAGTTATTTGTAGAAGAATTGGTGGACTAATGTAGCCATCTTAATAGTATAACTATATGCTTACATTATACTTACATTGAATGTAAAAGGTTATAATTAGAGGGAGATATTATGGCGCCCCGGCCGGGATTTGAACCCGGGTCACGGGCTCTCTATACACCCCTAGAGGGTGTACGACAGGCCCGCTTTAGCGGACCCTCCAGTGTGGAAGGGTCCTATACTAGGCCGGGCTATACTACCGGGGCTCACCATACTTTAAGAGTGAATGTGTTTTTAAACTTTTCACTATATCGGTTTACTATAGTACACATGATTTTAAGTGTACTCTAGGTAATAAACTATTTATATAGTGTACCTTGATAATCTTGTTAGAGGTTAGAGGTGAAGGTTATGAGTAAAACATTTGCTGAAGTAGGTGATTTAAAGGTTGGTAGCTATGTTATAATTGATGGTGAACCGTGTAGAGTTGTAGAGATTACCAAGGCTAAGACAGGTAAACATGGTAGTGCTAAAGCTCATGTAGTTGCAATAGGACTATTTACAGGCTCTAAGAAGACTTTTGTAGCACCAGTAGATCAGAGAGTTGAAGTACCAATAATAGAGAAGAGGAATGGCCAAGTAATAGCTGATATGGGTGATGTAGTTCAGGTTATGGACTTAGAAACTTATGAAACATTTGAGATACCAAAGCCTAAAGAGGAGGATTTAGCTAGTAAGATAGCACCAGGTGTTGAAGTAGAATACTGGGTTATACTAGGTCATAGAAAGATAGTAAGAGTAAGATAAACAGTAAGCTAATGAGTGTTAAAATGTAAGGTGTAAAACAGTTTATGAAGGGACTGGAAGGACTTAGAGAAGCCGTAAGAAAACTCCTTAGATCAAGCAGTTCATACGAAAAAGCAGTTAACGAGTTAATTAGAGATCTACAGAGAACTCTACTTAAAGCAGATGTTAATGTTAAACTCGTTTTTCAATTAACAAGGAGTGTTAAGAAGAGAGCGTTAGAGGAAAAACCACCTCCAGGTATAACTAGGAGAGAATGGGTAGTCAAAATACTACTAGATGAACTAGTAAAACTCTTTGGTGGACTAGAAGAACCAAATGTATTACCTAAGAAAAAACCGTACATTATAATGCTCGTTGGAATACAGGGTAGCGGCAAAACCACTAGTGCAGCAAAACTAGCATATTACTACGCTAAAAGAGGTTTCAAAGTAGGACTGGTGTGTGCTGATACATTTAGGCCAGCAGCATACATACAGTTAAAACAGCTTGGTGAAAAAATAAATATCCCCGTTTATGGCCGTGAAGGCGAGAAAAACTCAATAAAACTGGCATTGGAGGGTGTTGAGTACTTTAAGAAGCAAAACTTCGACATCATAATAATTGATACAGCAGGTAGACATAAGGAGGAGAAGGGATTATTAGAGGAGATGAAGAATATCGCTAAAGCTATAAAACCTGACGAAGTAATGCTTATAATTGATGCTAGTATAGGTCAACAAGCATACATACAAGCTAAAGCATTCCATGAGGCAACACCTATAGGCTCAATAATGATTACTAAAATGGATGGAACAGCTAAGGGTGGTGGAGCATTATCAGCTGTTGCTGCGACAGGTGCAAAAATAAAATTCATTGGTACAGGCGAGTTAATAGAGGATATTGAGAGGTTTTCACCTAAAGGTTTTGTTAGTAGACTGCTCGGACTAGGCGATATTGAAGCACTTTTAGATAAGATAAGAGAAGCACAATTAGAGGAGGAATTAGCTAAAAAACAATACGAGATATTAAAGTCGGGAAGGATAACACTAAGAGACCTATACTACCAAATAAAATCTATTAGGAGAATGGGGCCTCTATCAAAACTATTACAAATGATCCCTGGATTCTCATTAACATTACCAAGCGAAGACCAGTTAAAACTAACTGAAGAGAAAATGGACAAATGGCTTGCAATAATAAACTCAATGACGTATGAGGAACTAGAGAAGCCAAGTAAAATAGATAGGTCAAGAATGAGGAGAATAGCTATAGGCTCTGGAACAACAATAGAGGACGTAAAAGAACTACTAAAATACTATGAAATAATGAATAAAATGCTGAAACAAATAAAACGTAGAAAAGGTTTACTAAGAAAACTACATATAGAGTAATGGCAAATACTTATGAAACGACACTTCATAATAGCCTATAGCTCACTAAACGATATGTTACTCAAAATAGGTGATGTGATTTCACAAATAAATGCAGCACTCCTTCTATCACATGGTATAAGAAGGAATGTTGAAATAACCATAATCTTAGTTAAAGAGTGGGCTGAAATAAGGATAGTTGGGAGATACATAAAAAACTATAGGCCAGATTTTGAAAGTGCTTCAGGATTATTAAGGAGAACTCTAGTAAAGGGTGAATGTAAAGGTATAAGTTTCAGAAGAATACACTACAATAAAGTTAATGTGGGATCCGATATCGTAATAGTAATTAACCGTAGAGGTTTAAAAGTTAACTACATTCTCAATACGATTAAGCATAAGGTGAAAGACAAAATAACCATACTACTACCTGAAGCTATAAAGTTTATTTCAACTTCTAAAAGGAGTGAAGTATACTATGTTAATATAGATGAAAACTTATACACCAATGACCAAATAATTACAGTACTAAACATACTACTGGATAATATTGGGTTACGGTGAGTAATCTGTGAAGTTAGATGAAGGTGAAGTATTAGGGAAAATTTTAGAGGTATTAAAGGAGTATGCACTCTGTGATCGTTGTCTTGGCAGACTTTACGCTAGAAAGGGTATGGGGCTGGACAATAAGTTACGTGGTTTAGCCTTGAAAACTCTACTAACAATGTATATTAAGGACTTCATTCATAAATTAGGCTACAACGAAATACTAAATATAACTAAAAACATTATGTTCAACCCATTCATTGAAACTCTGATAAGTATGGGTATTCTGAGTAGGGACGAAACTATAGTAAATAACCTTAGTAAGAATACATGCTATATTTGTGGAGGAGATCTAGATGAGATACTAGACTATTATTTCACTAAAGTATCTGAGATACTAAGAAACTATGAGATAAGAAAATTCCATGTCGGAGTAAGAATACCTATAGATATGGCTAAACGTGAAGAAGAGTTAATTAGAAAATATAAGTTTGAGTACGCAGAGTCAATTAAAAACGAAATAAAACGTGAGATTGGAAAGAGAGTAGTAGAAACATTCAATCTAGAAGTAGACTTTGAAGAACCACACGCTGTAATACTAATTGATTTAAATAAAGGTGTAGTAGATATAGAAGTAAAGCCACTACTAATCAAGGGAAGATATTTAAAGATAGGTAGGGGTATATCACAGTCGAAATGGATTACACGATTAGGAAAACCTAGAACTGACATATCCATTGCAGGTACGTTAGAGACCCTATGTAACCTAGTTGATGCTACTGAATTAAAAATTCATGCTGCTGGTAGAGAGGATATAGATGCTAGAATGTTGGGTACAGGTAGACCACTAATTATAGAGTTAAAACAGGCTAGGAAGAGGCAAATACCATTAAAGTATATGGAGGAATACGTAAATAAACAGTGTGAATTCGTTAATGTAATATTAGAATCCGAAACATCAAAAAAGGATGTATCTAAGGTGAAAATGGAGGCTAAGTATCAGAAAAAAGCATACAGAGCATTAATAGTATCTCAAGAACCATTATCGCAAAGGGATATAGAGTTACTTGAAGAGAAACTGAGAAATACAAGAATAAAACAGCGGACACCACTAAGAGTTCTTCATAGGAGGAAGGATATAGTCAGGGTGAAAACAGTATACGTTGTCAAATGTAAACTTATAGCTAAAAATGTAATTGAATCACTAATAGTGTGTCAAGGAGGACTCTATGTAAAAGAGTTAATTGAAGGAGATAATGGAAGAACAAAACCAAGCTTTTCAGATATAATTGGTAAAAACCTCAAATGTGTAGAGTTAGATGTTTTAGCGGTATACTGAAATGATTATTAGAAACACTTTTCTCCTACAGTACAGTAGGGTAAACCTAGCCTTAGTAGTAGTGTAAAGGAGGGTTAAACACTATGGTTAAACCACCCAAAGGCTATAGACATAGAACAAGGAAACTACTGAGAAAGAATATTAGGGAAAGAGGTGCAATACCACCCCTAAGTAGAATACTATACGAGTATAAACCAGGTGATAGAGTACACATTGTTATTAACCCATCAATAGTTAAAGGTATGCCTCATAGAAGATATCATGGAAAGACAGGTGTCGTTGTGGGTAAGAGAGGGCGAGCATACATCGTTAAAGTATACCTCGGCGATAAGGAAAAAACATTATTTATCAGACCTGAGCATATGATACCAGCTAAGTAGAGAGGACTGTAGGGTAAGAGTATGCCAAGGGAAATTATAGGTTACGAGGATATACCATTACCTGTAGCAAAGGATATTCTTGAACGTAGAATTAAGGAAAATGAAGTATTAGATATTCAACGTAAAACACTAAACTACCTTAAAAAAATTAGTAAATGTAAACCTGACATAGCATTACGTTTAGTCTCAGAATTGTGTAGAAAATTTGGATTGCGTAGGGAAACTAGTGTAATGATAGTTAATATTATGCCTTCAACAGTTGATGAGCTTAGAACGATAGTTTCGATAGAGGAGAAAACATTTACAACAGAGGAGCTAAATGAAATATTAAAGGTCATATCTGAATGTAAAGGAGATTAAACTCTATAAGTAGTTAAGCTAAAACTATCACCTGAATAAACTAGCACAAATAGAAGGTAATACGAGATTTTGGTGTAAGTCTTGTATAGGAGAATGGCTAGATACGAACCAGAGCTTATGGAGGAATACGCTTACGTTTTAGACTTCTTCCCTCAGGGAAACCCTCTAGATAAACATATTGAGCATAGGAGGAGACCTATAGCTCAAGTTGTTGGTGAAAAATACTTTATGCTACTAGAGGTTATACCAAGACCAGGTGTAACACTATCGATAGGTGAGAGAGTATACATATCGAGGGGATATAGAGATAAAATAGCCTTTGTCTATGGTAGAATAAGTTATGATGATTTATCATCTGTTGCTAAAGATGAACTCGTTAATATAGTAGAAAAAATTATACGAACATTTGAAAATGTTTACATACAATTCTTTAACATAGCCGAACCAATAACGATAAGACTACACGCTCTTGAGCTACTCCCAGGTATAGGGAAAAAGTCTATGAAGACTATCATTGAAGAAAGAAAGAAAAAACCCTTCACTTCATTCAAAGACTTAACCGAACGTACTAAAATACCAGATCCTGTAAAGTCGTTGAGAGATAGAATAATATCAGAGATTATGGGTGAGGAAAAATACTACCTATTCGTTAAACCGCCTCCAGGTAAGGAGGGGGCTATATATCTAGGATACTTGGTTAGAATGCATAGTATGAGTGGTTCAAGGTAGCCTTAAAACAATGACCCAAGAACACTGTATACGCGTTAGTAGAAGAGAATTACTAGACTACACATTAAACATACTAAGAAAGTATAATATTACCCCCAAGAAGAAGCTGAGTCAGCACTTCGTAGTAGATCCTAACATAATATGGGAGTTTCTCAAATACTCTCGCCCACTACACGGTAGAATAGTATTAGAGATAGGTGCAGGCATAGGAACAATAACAAGGTATCTAGCACTAGAAGCAGAGAAGGTGATAGCAGTTGAGATAGATAAGAGACTAGTCAATGTGTTAAGAAATGAACTATCAAGCTATAGTAATATTGAAATTGTTCAACAGGATATCCTAGAGTATAATCCTAGAAGAATCGATATAATTATATCGAATACACCATACCATATATCAACACCTCTCCTATTTAAACTCCATGAGTTCACTTTTGAGAAAGCCATTTTAATGCTACAAAGCGATGTAGTTAAACGTATAACAGCTGAAAGAGGCTCACCTAACTATGGTAGACTAACTATAACAGTTAAAATGCTATATGATGTAAGTGTTAAGAAAACGTATCCTCCCAAATCATTCTACCCTCCACCTGAAGTAGAGTCGACAATGATAGTCCTTAAACCCAAAAAGCTAAATTCTAAGAGTAAACTGAAATATAATATACTATCAGAGCTAACTAGATACCTATTCTCTCAAAGAAATAAGCTAACATATAAACCACTGAAGAAATACCTTGAGGAAAAGGGTATTAACTCTATACTACAACAGTTATACTCCGAAAAACAGCATATTATGAGGAAGCGTGTTAGAGATCTAGACATAAATGATATACTAGAAATAGTGGAGTACATACTACCATGGCTAACTGGGAATTTAAAGAGCTAAACCTTGAAAATATAAAGTTGAAAGTTTACAGTGGCGTATACTACCCAGCCGAAGATACATACCTACTACTTTCAACATTAAGCAGGGAGAAAGGGAATTACAGGAAAGCCATGGATATAGGGTGTGGATGCGGCATTATAACACTTCAACTACTTGTAAATGGTATAGCAAGTTACGTAGTAGCATGTGATATAAATATTAAAGCACTATATAATACTAAAGAGAATCTCTTAGAGAATAACGTTTATGATTATGTAGACTTACTACAATGTGACATAACCAAACCCCCATTCAGACATGGAAGATATTTAGACTTAATTGTATCTAATCCACCATACCTACCGTTAGGTGAAGAAATAGCAGAAAACACGTTAAGCATAGAAGATTTATCATGGTATGGCGGGGTTAATGGTAGAAGTGTTATAGATGCTATAATAGACTTCTCAAGTAAAACTCTTACTAGAGGTGGAGTGTTATTTCTAGTTCAATCATCAATATCGGATATTAGTAAAACTATAAACGCTATGTCTAGGGTAAATCTGAAAGGTAAAGTAGTAGCAAAATTACATATCTTTTTCGAAGATATAGTTGTAATCAAGGCGACTAGCAATGTTACCGGAGATTAGAGTAGTACTTGTTGAACCTGAAGGTGAAAACAATATTGGATTCATAGCTAGAGCTATGATGAATTTTGACCTACAAGAGTTATGGATTGTAAATCCGAAAGTGAGTTTAGATGAAGCTAAGAGATTTGCTAGTCATGCGGTATCCATACTAGAAAACTGTAAAATAGTTCACTCATTAAATGAAGCATTAATGGATGTACAATTGAAAGTTGGTACAACAGGAGTACCCGGGGATATCCGTGATTATATACGAAGAGTACATGCACTAGAGGAGGGAGTGAAAATAATATCAGAGTTTAAAGGTAAAGTAGCTATAGTTTTTGGAAGAGAAAGTGTAGGGTTGATGAGAAGGGAATTAGAGATTATGGATTTAATAATAACAATACCTGCATCACCAAAATATCCAATATTAAATGTATCCCATGCTGCTGTAATAATATTCTATGAACTTTATAAACACATTAAAGGAGTTGAGAAAAGCCATTTATCAACACGACTACATAAACCTGTAACCCCATATACACGTAAATTACTAGAGAAATATATTGATGACGTTATGAGTAAACTTAAAGCAACAGATTATAGAAGGAGGAAAACCTCTACAATACTGAAGAGGATTATTGCTAGAGCTAATCCTTCAGAGGATGAAGCTAAAGCCCTAATATCTTTCTTTAGAAAAATAAATATTCTTCTTGAAGGAGGCGACATAGAAGAATGAAGCTTATAGTAACAACGAATCCAGGAATAGAGGATCTTGTAATAGAGGAATTAGAATGCCTCCTTAAAGGATGTTGTAGCTCTATTAAGCCTCACCCTAAATTTAGAGGTAGAGTCGTTGTAGAATTGAGTTTAGATGAGAAGGATATAAATAGAGTTGTTGAGCTATTAGTAGACAAAGCAACAATGATAAATAAGATATTCCTCTTACTAAATGAGGCTAAAATATCAAAGGATAGGAGGGGTCTCGAAGATATATATGAGCTGGTCTATTCAACAAAGAAGATTCTACAGTACATATTACCTTACACAACTTTCGCTATTAGAGCTGAAAGGGTTGGATCACATGAATTTACATCATTGGATATTGGCCGTGTAGCAGGTGATGCTGTCAGAAAGCTAGTAGCCGAACTTCATAAAGGTATACCTGCACCAGTAAACCTAGACTACCCGAATGTTGAGATAGGAGTAGACGTTTATGAAGATACATGCTCTATTAATCTGATTTTAACGGGAGATACATCACTTCATAGGAGAGGGTATAGAGTATATGATCATCCCGGTGCCTTAAAGCCTACATTAGCAAATGCTATGCTAAAATTAGCTAAAGTAAGAAATGGGGAAGTACTATTAGATCCCATGTGTGGTGGAGGTACGATACCTATAGAGGCTGCACTACACTATAACCTATCATGTATTAAGTGCTACGATATATCACCTAAACATATACGTGGAGCTATTCTTAATGCTATTTCAGCTAATGTTGAAGATAAAATAGAGTTTAGAGTTCAAGATGCTAGAAAACT
>DQVH01000015.1 GCA_015661855.1 Desulfurococcales archaeon | reverse complement strand
GTGATGAATGGTGACGGCTATGAACCCTAATTGGGGTTATGATTTAACATTAAATATCTGATTTCCCTAGTAATAGTTTAACAGGTAAACTCTAGATAGTGAAGAGAGTTAATTGAACTTTACCATGTTATTCTGAACTACCACTCTCTTCTTCAGTAAATGTTTCAAGAAATATCTCGTAGTATTCTTGTAGCATTTCCCTTTCTTCCTCCTTTCTAGTCGGCTTCATTTTCCCTTCAGAGATTTTACCTGTTTTCACATGTTTTTCTGATTCAACTTGATGTCTTAGTATGTATCCTGCCTGCTTTAAGATATCCTTCTCGTATCCGCAAACCCTGCATTTAAGGATATACTTCTCTCCTTTCCTTACGGGTACCATTAAATTATGACATTGAGGACAGAACTTCATATCCGATCACGTGCTTCCTATAGTTTTCTCCATTCCTCCTCTTCTTCTTCCCACCACTCTTCTTCTTCCTCTTCTTCCCACCACTCCTCCTCTTCAAACATGAACATACCTAGCCCTCCATTAAACATTACCTTTATTATGGGGATTCTGATACTAACTACTGCCGTATCGTTCTACATGGGATTCATATATAAATTTTATGTAGTAAACATTCTTAGAGAAGGTCTATTAACGCTGATCTCATTATTAGTTCTCTCTCAGTTTCAACAATTTCTGGTTGTTTATGTAGTGGAGTAAAACAATAGCTTATGTTTTCTGATAACAGTATACCCATAGACTCTAGTAATTTAATTATATTCGGTACATTACTGCTACAGTTCTCACATACGGTTATGATTAAGCAGGCTTTATCTGCTTTCTCAGGTACACCCAGTATGTTTATGGCGTCCTTTATCTGCTTTTGCCCACTAAGTCTTAGAAGTAGTTCGAGATAAGGCTTCTTTGCAATATTCCTCCCCCTTTTAAAAGCCTTTATAGTGTGGTAAACTGCTAGAATTAACTGTCTTAGGGATAGTATACTATTGCACTTTACAACCTGTACTATCTGTTTAACACCATCATTTACCTTATCTATTATGTTAAGTAGTTTACTAATATTACCTTCCACTGTGAATACATAGAGGTAGTAGTTAACATTGTCTACTGGTATAGTATAGTATCGTCTCTGCGTGGAGGTTATGGCTTACCGCCTCTACATTTCATTATTAAATTTAGAGCTAATTTTATGTCTTCAACATCTGCTCTTAGTAGTGTAGAATACTTTCTTGAAAGATATTCTATATTATCTCTCGTAATTTTCTCTTTCTCTAACTCCAGTATATTCTCTATTGTTTCTCTTATCTCCCATGGAAATACTATCCATTTATCACTTTTCATAGCGTAGTAGTCGGGTTCGAGAATAGACCATGGTTTTACAACTAATGCTGCTGTCTTAATACTATATGCTCCACCAAGTTTAGCCATCTCTATAGCTATAGACATACTCTTACCTGTATCAACAACATCATCAACTATTAAAACTTTCTTATTGCGTATATCCACGACTAAAGGGTGGATTATTATCGGTCTTTCCCTAGTTTCTCCAATCCCCTTATAGAATTTTATCTCTATAGTTGCTAGTGTAGGGATATTTAGGTAGTCTAGTAGGATTCTTGCAGGTATCCATCCACCACGCATAATACCTATTATCACGTCTGGCATATACCCACTTTCAACAATCTTCTTTGCTAAGACTAGAGTTAATTTATGAATATCATTCCAACTTAGTACTTCAAATTCAACCATGCTTATGGCTATCCACCATGACTAACTGGTATTATTGTTATTATATCACCACTTCTAAGTCTAGTCTCTAACCCTTCCAATATATTTATATCTTTATCGTTTAACAAGATTATGTATCCTGGATTCACATTATCGTTTACAATTAAGTTAATTTTATACTTTAACGTTAAGTTATATAGTACATCACGTATTTTAGAGTCATCTTTTACATGGATGTCTAGCTCTTTTGAGCCTACCTCCTTATCTAATGGTGGTATCAACTTAATCTTTACATGCAACATACGTTCAATACACCAGATTCACTCTATTTGCTCTTTCTACTCTAACTTTAGCTTTCAACTGTAGAAATAGTACACTGTTTCATCGTAATCTCTATACGTGTCTACCTTCTCTCCCTTAACTTTTCTCACTTTGAATGAGCGTAGTAAAAGCATTACGTTCATGCGTACATCTCTCTCGTTAGTCATTGCTAGTATATTCACTGGTATATTTAGATTTAAAGGTCGAGCTGGTATGATATGGCGTGTAGACTTAGGTGGATAGACTTTATTTTGTAAGGCTATCTCTATTACATCTCTCTTCTCCAGTTTCGGCGGTATTATAATTAAGTCATACTCTGATAAGTATGTGTCTAGGTTTTCCCTCACTATACTATCTATTTGATATGTAATTTCTAGATCTTTGGATACATTTTTTTCAAAAGTTTTTAATATATGATATACATTATATTTCGTTTGAGGATCTGAATGAATACTTTCATGAAGTATTCTTTCGCCTTTAAAATATACAGTAATAGTGTATGGTGTATTACCCTTATATGGTTTAAGCATTTCATTTAAAATATTAGTTTTACTGTATACCCATTCTTTACTTACTTTTCTTTTAAATTTCACTAATCTTATCCATGTATTTAGATTTACACGGGGATCCTCATAGTCAACTAGAGCTGCAATTATATATTTGAGTTTCAGTCTTTTACACGCTTCATACCGGTGCATACCATCAAGAATAACATATGTTCTTTTATCTACTATTATTGGGTTTCTTACAACACCTTCAGTTTTAATATCATTTATTAATTTTCTAGTAGCTTCCTCTATTGTTTCTTCATGCGGTTTTAGTACCTCTATAGGTACAATATCGATGGTTATTTCTAACCCCGTTTCATCGTTGATAATCTCAACTCTATCACTTAAATAGTATATAGGCATTTATATGCCCCTAATTAGCTATATGCTTTTCTACTGTTCTAATCTCTTTCTTATCTTTACAAGTCTAGTAATGTATCCTGCTATCTGATTTCTTAACTTCTTAGATTTAACATCTAGGTACTTTTTAACCAGGTTCTTATTTGTCTCAAAGTCATCAGTAAACTCTGTAGGGTACATTTCCAGAAGTTTTCTAGCAGTTCTCTTAACT
>DQVH01000007.1 GCA_015661855.1 Desulfurococcales archaeon | reverse complement strand
TTCTAGTTGAGTTTAATGAGTATATTATTATACTAGTTTTATTATGATCGTATGGTAATGGTAAACCATGTTCATCAAGTACGATAATACTTTCGGGCTTAACCTCCCCCTCAAGAGGTAGAGTAATTTTAAGTTTTTCGTGTAATCTTAGTATGATAGTTACTAGTACTGAACCATTATAGTAAGTATTGTATAAAATACTACCGTTATAATACTCAGTAGATCCATATACTATGTAGGTGTAGTTAAAGTTTTGATGTAATATGTAGGAGCATATAGCTACTAAAACCAAGAGTACAGTTAATAATAATGCACTTCTAATTTTAACCACTTTAGTGGAGTAGGCTAGATACCTCACTAATAAACCCCTAATAGCTACTTCATATAGGGTTAGCTATACCTCTAGAGTTAAATCTATACTTCATACTTAATTACTGTGACTATTAAGGGTGGTAATGTTAATAAATATATGTGTGATTTTTAGGTTACCTATTTAGAGTGTTAGAGATTTGGGTGATTATGTTTTTGACTTGTAGAGGGAGTAATTATTTTGATTTATCTATTAAACTCCATGGTAGATATAGGGGTAAGATAGAGGTTATTCCTAAAGTGCCTATAGAGTCTATGGGGGATTTTGCTGTATGGTATACCCCTGGTGTTGCTGGGCCATGTAAGGCTATTGTTGGTAATCCTGATTTATCATTTGAACTTACATGTCGTTGGAATATGGTTGCTGTTGTAACTGATGGATCGAGGGTTCTCGGTTTAGGCGATATCGGTCCTGAAGCTGGATACCCTGTTATGGAGGGTAAAGCTCTCCTCTTTAAGTATCTTGGTGGTGTTGATGCTATACCATTAGCTTTGAGAGTGAAAAATGTAAGTGAGTTTATAAGTGTTGTTAAAGCTTTAGAGCCTAGTTTTGGCGGTATTAACTTGGAGGATATTGCTAGCCCTAAATGTTTCTATATACTTGAGGAGCTTAGGAGAATACTAGAGATACCGGTATGGCATGATGATCAGCAGGGTACAGCATTAGTTACTTTGGCTGCACTAATTAATGCTCTTAGAGTAGTGAATAAGAAGCTTAGTGAAGTCCAAGTAGCAATTATCGGTGCTGGTGCAGCTGGAATCTCCATAGCTAAATATATCATAATTGCTGGTGTAAAACCTGGAAACATATTCGTAGTTGATAGTAAAGGTATACTCCATAGGGATAGGAGTGATCTTAAAAGAGATGACCCATGGTTAAGGTGGAAACGCGAGCTTGCAGAGATAACTAATAGTGAAAATAGGGTAGGTGGTATACCTGAGGCTATGAGAGGTGTCGATGTAGTCATTGCCGCCTCGAGACCTGGCCCAGGTATAATAAGAAAGGAGTGGATTAAACTTATGAGTGATGATGCAATAGTTTTTGCACTAGCTAATCCAATACCCGAAATATGGCCTTGGGAAGCTAAAGAGGCTGGTGCAAGAATAGTTGCTACAGGTAGAAGCGATTTACCGAATCAGATAAATAATTCACTAGGCTTTCCAGCAGTATTCCGAGGAGCACTACAGGTTAGAGCCAGAAAAATAACTGATAACATGTGTTTAGCTGCTGCTTACGCTCTCGCTAATTATGCTGAGGAAAAGGGAATTAACGAAAACTACATTATACCCTCTATGGAGGAAACTGAAGCCTATATTAGAGAAGCGCTGGCTGTAGCGAGAGCGGCTATGGAGGATGGTGTAGCTAGAAGGAAAATTTCATTAAATGAATTAAGAGACGAAATAGAGAAGCTTATTGAAAGACCGAAATTGATTATGAAAACACTCATAAGTAAAAAACTAATATAGTATGGTCTAGTCTTGATAGAGGATCACCTTAGAAACTCTAATGCTTAATATATTTATTTGAAATAGTCTTATATCATTTTCATTACATGTATGTTGGGTTTCGTAATTAAGTTCTCCTTCAATACAATATAGTATGCTAGATCGAAAACTTTACTTGCTTTATTAACTATAACTACATCGCTTGAAGCTACTACTTCACCCACCTCTAATATTGTTTTATCTGTTTTCTCTCTAACTAGCGCTTGACCTTCAATATGGACTTTCCTGATAATACTATTAGTTACTGATGCTACTACTCCACTATAACTTACCTGTTTATCGTATACTATTACAGCTTTTCTAGGTAATAGTATACTTATGTACTTAACCATCGTTTCTATTATTTTATTGTGTACTGTTGGGTTGTAACTGAACTTTCTATAACTTTTCATAATATCTCTTAAAAGTCCATCACTTGAAATACATACGGGGATACCTTCAATAACGGACTGTAGTGTTATTATTACATTGAATCCGTCAACTGCTAATACTTTACCTCTAACTTCATGAGGTGGTATGAGTTTTCTCCTCCTATAGTAGGATTCTATGGTTGGATGAATACACCTATATAGTACCATTAACTCACTCTTTGTTAGATAGTATTTTTGGCTTACTAGTTTCAATGCTGTCTCTCTTGTTAAGCCCATATTGAGTAGTGTTAGATAGTATTGTGATGCCCTTTTAACCCTGGCTATGTCAATACCAGTTTTACTAACGCACATACCATTTAGTATTTTATAATTTTAGTATTAAATTGCTTACGATCTCTCTAATGGTTTCTATGTTTGGCTGTTTTCTAGCAACTCCCTGAACATAATCTTTCTTTCCACCACCCTTACCTTGAATGTGTTCTACTATTTTATCGTGTATTGTGGGTGCTGTTAAGCCCTTACCTACTAGACTTTCGGATACAGCTATAACGTATATTATTCTATCTGGAAGTTTACTAAATAGTATTATTACGTTGTCTTCTTTTAGTCTACTATTGATTTCCTTAGCTATTTCGGATAGGTCTCTATAGTCTAGGTTTTCTACAGTAGTTACCATAATGTTTACTTTACGTACTATTATTTTGGAGGATATAATGTTGTTTACTA
>DQVH01000046.1 GCA_015661855.1 Desulfurococcales archaeon | reverse complement strand
TGTTAGTTAATACTTATTACCAGTTTCATTCTTCTTACATACCTGTCTAGTAGTGGGTAGAGTTGGAGTAGTTGTTTAAGAGCATTACTGCTGAGTTTGTGTTCTCTTTCAAATATAAGGTATGCATCCTCAATCTTTCCGCTCACACCCTGTATAATTAATAGTACTATGTCGAGTTCTCTACCTAAACCCCTTAAATACTCCTTCACCTTCGATACAAGTTTACCAGTAGTATCGTTGTATATAATTACACATGAGTAGTGTCTACACTCTACTAAGTATGGTTTACCATAGCTTCTCTCTAGAGATTTAATAGTTTGCTCTACTAATCCAGATTTACATGGGTTAGAGTAATATATGTGTACTAGTATTCTATACAATCCTTTTACTCAACTCCAATATTGGATACCTTAATCTACCACAATAACCTACTCTACCCTATAGATTATAAGCTCTTTGGTGGGTGTAGGTTTTTGAGTGTAGAGTATGTTTATCGTGGACGTAGAATTAATGTTAAACTTGTTGAACTACAGATACCTGGTAGGGGTATTGTTGAGAGGGAGGTTGTAGAGTTTAGGGAGAGTGTAGTCATACTACCACTACTTAGTGATGGTAGAGTAATACTCATAAGGCAGTATAGAGTCCCAGTTGGAGGATGGATTTACGAGTTACCAGCAGGTGTAATAGAGAGTGGGGAAACACCTGAAGAGTGTGCACGTAGAGAACTTATTGAGGAGACAGGTTATAGAGCTGGTAAACTAGTAAAACTCTTTGAAATGTATCTAGCACCAGGCTATAGCACTGAAAAGATGCATGCATTTCTAGCTGAAAAACTAGAGTATGTTGGTATGAAGCCTGAATCCTATGAAGCTATAGAGGTTACACCTATAGAGTTTAGTAAAGTACTTGATATGGTTAAACGTGGTAGTATACCTGACGCCAAGACTATAGCGACAATACTATACTATAAAACCTTTATCGCTAAAAACTAGCTATCAACATTAATTTTTAATCTTAATCTACACCCAAATCTAGCCCAGATAGAGCAAGTACCCTCTTGTGACACCATACACGCTCCAAGTGGGTGTTGTGGTGTACACGATTTCATGAAGTAGGGGCAGTCTATTGGTTTAGCTTTACCCAGTATTATATCTGGACATTTACATCCAGGTATAGTATCTCTTGAAGAGCTAACCTTAACCCTAAAATACTTTCTAGCGTTAACATGTTCATATTCATCTTTAAATTCTAATGCTGTTTCAGGTATTAGGCCTAACCCTCTCCAATATCCATCAGTGATATCAAATACCCTTCTAACATAGTCTTGAGCAACCCTATTCCCCCTCCACGTTACAGTTCTCGAGTATAGGTTTACTACTGTAGGTTTACCCATAACTAACTGTTTAAGTATAGTTAGTACAGCTAACACTACATCTAATGGTTCAAAACCAGCTATTATAACTGGTAAATTAAACTCTTCAGCTATAAAACTCCAAGCACTAGCACCAACAATTGTGGAGACATGGCCTGGAGCAATAACTCCATTCAATGGTATATCGGGTCTCCTAAGAACATACCTCATTACTGGAACTGTTAATCTATATGAAGAGTACACTTTAAGATTCTCTGGAATACCGTAAACTATTCTTGAAGCTACTGTAGGCTGGGTTGTTTCAAATCCTACACCAAAGAATAAACTTTCTTTACCAGTTCTCTTAGCATCCCTAACTGCATCCAGAAAACTATAAACAACTTTTACATCGAGACCTTCAGCTCTAGCTCTAGCTAAACTCATTTTAGATCCGGGAACACGATACATATCACCGTAAGTGTATATTCTGATGTTATACTTGAAACCAGCCTCTATAACCTCATCTATATCTCTAGCAGGTACTATACACACAGGGCATCCAGGTCCAGCAATAAGATCTATACCGTCAGGTAGTAGACTCCTAATACCATAATATGTTATTGTATGTTCGTGTGTACCACATACATGCATTATTCTAACTTCACTATAATCACTCCTAATTCTACTATACACTTCCCTTATCTTTCTAACTACACTTAGTACTCTATCGGCATGTCTATAGGCACTTAGTAATCTAGTTAACTCTTTCAAAATGTTCTCCACTAGTTATTAGATTTTCCTCATTCAGTTACGTGTTAGAGTTGGATTAAATGAATTTATCTAGGTATCTTAGTCTTTTTGCTGGATGTGGGTGTGTACTAAGTATATCAGCTAGTATACTTGGCTTTTCACGTTTAATCATTTCAACAAGGTCATCTATATTTCTAATATATCTCACTCTAATACCTACGTCGGGATCTGATATGAAGAATGCTTTAAACTGGTTGTATGTCTCCCTCCTCCTAATAAAGCCTGTATAGTACATTATTCTAGCGAGTGCTCTTTGTAGTCTACGTGCACCATTATGTACTGTTAGTGCTGCATGTGCATCAGCATAGTATTCTCTAAGTCTACTCATGTAGAATACGAATAGGTTTAGTATGTAGCTTAAAACCATTAATGCTATACCGGCTAGGAATAGGTATGCTGTACCACCTCTCTCCTCTCTACCACCACCAAACCATCCTGATACGTATAGTGTATACCCGATGTAGTATACTAGTGCTGGTATTATCGATATCATCATCATAACGAGTACATCTTTATGCTTTAAATGTCCAAGCTCATGACCTAAAACAGCTTCAACTTCATCTCTAGGTAGTGTTTCGAGTAGTCCTCTGGTAACAGCTACTCTATCACCAGTTAGTGGACTACCATAAGCAAACGCGTTTGGAATACTTATTTCAGCAATCATTATCTTTGGTGGTTTACGGAGCCCACTAGCAATACTAAGTTTTCTAACAGTCTCCTCTAACCACGGGTTTTCACCAGGCTCTAACGGTCTTACATGGTAAACTGCATCAATTATATATGGGCCTATAAGCCACTGAAGTAAGTGTATGAATAGTACAAATACTAGAATACCGTAAACACCATAGAATGGTAAGCCTAGTGCTGTAAGTATACCTGTAAGTATAAGTGTTGTAACTGCTACTACAGCTGTAAATGTACCCAACATACCAAGTCTAAGCTTCCACAGTGCAATTTTAGCTTCAGTTTTTACAGGCTCTACTCGAACACTCATAAACACTAAGCCCTCAACAAATAGACAATACACTCACCTTAATTTAAACCTACCTCACCTAAATCTATACAGTAGCATTACGGGTAAGGGTTAGAGGTAATTCTTATGTATGTTGAAGTCGCCTAGTATACTCGGGGCCTGAGTCCTTGTGGAGTACTCCGGGTAAAGCTAGAGAGTTAAGTAAACACTTTATAGAGTATTGTAGGGAGAACGCTTCAGACATTATAAGTAGAATATACCTTATTGAGATGAGAGAGTCACCAATATATGGTTTAAGATCAGCAAGATTCATTATAGAAATGAAGAGTGGTATACAACTACACCACTCAATCATGTCTATTAGGGGTAGTTTAAACACTTTTACAGCACTAACAGGGTACTTTCCCAACAGAAGTTTAGAATCTGAATATGAAAAACTAAAAGAGTTATCAATTACGTTCATAGATTCATTCATAACCACTAAGTGGAAACTTAAAGTTGAACCACGTATAGCTAAAAAGCACCCACTATACAATATATACAAAAGGTATGAACATATACTTAAAGCACTCTACGAAACTACAATTAAACCTTCATTTGGAAGAGGTCAAGGAATACTCCATGTTAAATCTAAGTTTGCATCTAATGTTAAGGTTATGAGGGTTGATATAGCTGTTAGTGCATGGTTTAAAGGAGTACTATTCAATAAGCCATCCGTAAAACTTATAGAGGAAATAGTTAGAATAGCTGAATCATACTTCTCACAGAGAATATCCCAGGAGAGTATATTAGGTGAAGAGGACTATCTAAAAGTCTACACTTTCAACTAGAAATCGAGGTTAACTATGGAAACTAGAAATCTAGGGAAGATAATACTACTACGGCTTAGGAGACTAGGGGAACTAGACATTAGTGAGTACACTACTACAAAAATTAAAGAGAAGTATAAAACACCTTTAGCAATGCTTATTGCCACAATACTATCACAGAACACTAATGATAAAAATGCTATTAAGGCATTCAATAACTTAGTGAAAACCTTAGGAGGTAAAATAACTATCGAGAGTATCCTAAATACACCTCTAGAGAGGATAAGAGAAGCTATAAGAGTTGCTGGAATGTATAATAAAAGGGCTAAAACGATAAAGGAGGTAGCATTCTACATTAAAAGTCGTCTAGGTGGTAGCTTAGAGGATATTCTAAGTTTACCATTAGAGGAGGCTAGAAGGAAGTTAATGAGTATACCCGGTGTTGGCAGTAAAACAGCTGACATACTATTACTAATGTACTATGGTAAACCAACATTCCCTGTAGACACTCATATTAAACGTGTAAGTAGGAGACTAGGACTAGTAGATAGTAGAGCAGACTATGAGAAGATAAGGAGGAAGCTTATGGAGATATTTAATCCAGAGGATTATCTTGAAGCACACTTAAGACTAATAATGCTTGGTAGAAAATATTGTAAAGCGGGAAAACCCAACTGTAGTCTATGCCCTCTAAATGACATGTGTAGTGTAGGGAGGGGTATCGTTAACTGTAGAGTATAGTGTTTTAGAGTTAGGGGTATATTCTCTCCCTAAACCTTGGGAATGGTATAGCATCTCTAATATGATCTAAACCTGCAATCCACATTACAGTTCTCTCAATACCTAAACCGAATCCTGAATGTGGTACACTTCCATACCTTCTCAGATCTAGATACCACTTATACTCTTCAGGGTTTAACCCCATCTCAATTATTCTTTTAAGTAGAGCATCATATGAGTCCTCTCTAACACTACCACCCACTATTTCACCATAACCCTCTGGAGCTAGTAGGTCAAATCCTAATACAACTCGTGGATTCTTTGGATCTAGTTTCATATAGAATGCCTTAATCTCCTTTGGGAAGTGTGTTATGAAGAATGGTGTTTCAAACTCCTCTGTTAACACTCTCTCCTCATCAGCTCCTAAATCGTCACCCCACTTTATATTTACACCTTTACTCTGTAGTATCTCTATAGCTTCATCATATGTTATTTTAGGGTATGGTGGTTTAGCATTCTCTAGTATACGTGTATCTCTCTTAAGGAATTTTAGTTCATCCATTCTATCACGTAACACTCTCTCTACCATGTAGTATACTAGTTCCTCAACAACTTTCATCATGTCCTCCATACCATACCATGCTGCTTCTGCTTCTAAATGCCAGTATTCTGCTAGATGTCTTCTAGTACGTGACTTTTCAGCTCTAAATGATGGTGTAAGACTCCAAACTTTATCAAGAGTGTATATTAATGCTTCAAGGTATAATTGTGCACTCTGACTAAGATACGCTTTCTGACCAAAATAGTTTACTTCAAACTGTGTTGCACCACTCTCACATGCAGAACTGGTTAGTATAGGTGGTGTTACCTCCCACCACCCATTCCTATTAAAGTACTCTCTACCAGCCTCTAATACTGTATGTTTAATCTTCATTATAGCCTGTAGCCTTCTAGATCTAATCCATAAGTGTCTATGGTCTAATAGGTAGTCTACACCCTCGTTACCTCTAATAGGGAACCATTCAGATAACCCTACAATCTCTAAATCCGATACCTGAAGTTCATAGCCTCCTGGAGCTCTCGGATCCGATTTAACCACACCTCTAACAATACAGCTACTCTCCCTCGTTATCTTTTCAGCATTACTCCAAGTCCTACTATTAACCTTCGACTCATCAACTACACACTGAATTATATCACTTGAATCCCTCAATACAATAAATATTTTACCTCCAAGAGAAACCTTCCTATAAACCCACCCTCTAAGCTCAACACATTTACCTATGAAACTATCACTCTTAACACTCCTAATACTAAGCATAGGTATCAACCATCTTCAACAAGAGATATAAAAGTTAAATTGTTAATAAAGTTTAAGTAGTTTAGGCTAAGAAGGCTAAAATACTCCCATAGGAGGCTAGTTAAAACCCTATATTCAGGGTAACTAGGGAGAGTGTAGGTAGATGGGTATATTTAAAGTTAAAATTATACCTAAAAACATAGTTAGAGAGGTTAATATACCTGGGAGAAGTGAGATTAAAGTTTATGAGTTATTGGAAGCTCTGAACTTTGTTGTTGAAGAAGTTGTAGTTACGAGGGGTGGTAGTGAAATACTAACAGAATACGATACTGTACGTGAGGGAGATGATATCGTAGTATTCTTAGCCCCCTCTGGAGGCTAGGTAGTAGTGTACTGTAAGCTCTGTAGGTGTAAAGCTATAATAAGACTTCCATACGCTAAGTTAAGTCTATGTAGAAAACACTTTAACGAGTTTATTGAGAGGAAGGTGTTAAAGAGTATTAACAGGTATCATATGGTTAATAGTGGTAGGAGGGTACTTGTAGCTGTATCGGGTGGTAAAGATAGTTCAACACTACTACACATATTGTCATCACTAAGATCAACACTAAAACTTGAACTCTACGGAGTATACATAGATTTAGGGTTGGGTGAATACTCTAAGTACAGTAGAGAGTGTGTTGAAAAACTATTCAAGACGGTTAACGTAGAGTATACTATTATAGAGTTAGAGAAGGGACTGGGATATAGTGTACCTAAACTGAGTAGTCTCAGTAAGAGACCTAAATGCTCAATCTGTGGGCTTATTAAAAGGTATACTCTTAACGCTATAGCATTACATAATAGGATAGATATTGTAGCTACAGGACACACTCTAGACGATGTAATAGCGTACATAGTTAAAGAGTTCATAACCGGTAACTATAGTCAACTATACAAGTTAAAGCCTAAACTAGATGCAATACCAGGCTTAATGCCATCAAGAATTAAACCTTTAATCGAAGTTTCTGAGAGAGAGTGTTTAACATATGCTATTTCAAATAAGCTACCAGTACACTATGGTGAATGCCCATACAGCCCTGAAGTTAGCTTAGAAATGGAGATTAAACAGTTCTTTAATAGACTTGAAGTTAAACATCCAGGAATAAAAATACAGTTCTTAAGGAAGTTTGTTAAAGAATACTCTAAGAGTCTAGAGGGTAGTGAGGGTAATATTAGAAAATGTAGTGTATGTGGTTTACCATCATCATCCGATATATGTGCTCTATGTAAGTTAGTAGGTAGGGTTGATGGAAGCTATAGTAGAGTGCTAGATTTCCACAAGTACATTGAGGGTTTAGAGTTTAAACATCCATAGAGTTAAACCTACACCTATTTAATTTAAATTAAAAGTTTAAATTGGGTGAATGGCCTACCAGATTTTTGGAGGTAGCTTCTATTTGAGTATAATTGATGAGGTATTTGATTTAATTTTAAAGGCTGATAAAGTTTTAAACGGTATTATCCATAGAACTCCACTAACATACTCATACTCGTTTTCTAAGTTAACTGGAAATAATGTCTACTTGAAGCTTGAGAATCTCCAGAAAACTGGTGCATTTAAGGTTCGTGGAGCATACTTTAAAATATACTCACTACTACCCGATGTTAAAGTTAAAGGTGTTGTTGCTGCTTCATCAGGTAATCATGCTCAGGGTGTTGCGTATGCCTCTCAAGAACTTAAAGTTAAAGCTACTATTGTTATGCCTGAAACTACACCAGCATACAAGGTTATAGCTACAAAATCCTACGGTGCAAACGTTATCCTATATGGGCAAGTATATGATGACGCCTACAGTAAAGCACTAGAAATATCTAGTGAGAGTGGAGCATACTTCATACACCCATTCAACGACAAATACATTATTGCTGGTCAGGGGACAATAGGCCTTGAAATAGTAAGAGCACTAAATAGTGTAGACTATGTTATAGTACCTATTGGTGGTGGTGGACTCATATCAGGTATCGGTGTAGCATTAAAGAAGATTCTGGGAGATAAGGTTAAAGTTATAGGTGTAGAACCAGTTAATGCACCAAAATACTTTAAATCTAGAGAGTGCGGTAAACCTGTTGAAATAGAGCCTAAACCATCACTAGCTGATGGAGTTATAACTAAATCTGTAGGAGAGTTAACATATAGTATTATGAGTGAAGTAGTTGACGATGTAGTTTTAGTTGATGAAGACTCGATAGCTAAAGCGATGTACCTTCTACTTGAAAGAGCTAAACTACTAAGTGAGGGTGCTGGAGCACTACCACTAGCAGCTCTACTATCTGGAACACTAAATATCAAAGGTAAAAATGTAGTAGCTGTAATAAGTGGTGGTAATGCTGATTTAACAACAATATACAGGATTATACTTAGAGGACTTCTAGTAGATGGGAGAATAGGTAGATTAAAACTTACACTAAGAGATATCCCTGGATCCCTACTGAGAGTGTTAAGTGTACTCGCTAAGTACAAATGCAACATTATCGATGTAAAACATGACAGGTTGGGGTTAAGTATTGAGCCAGGCTATGCAAGTGTTGAAGTAGTATTCGAAATACCTGAAAGAGATGTAGTAGAGAGAGTAGTTGAGGAGCTTAAAAAACGTAATATTAGAGTTGAACAGTGAAAGTACGTTTATCGGGTATATAGTTGACACTGGAAATACTCTAATACTACTATACAGTAACTATAGTACTCGAGGTGCCCCATAATGTCTTGGGCTAGTGTTGATCTTAAGGGGAAATGGTATTACGTATTATACCCTAGACCTGTAGTTGTAGTATCAGCTCGCTATGGTGACTCTGAAAGTGCATTAGCAGCATCGTGGTGTATGCCTGTATCACTAAATCCACCATTAGTAGCAGTATCGATTGCTCCAACAAGGTATACATATAACCTTATAATCAATAGTGGTGAATTCGCTATAAACATACTAGACTACAAGTATTACAGAGAGGTATCATACCTTGGAACTGTTAGTGGTAGGAGTGTAAGTAATAAAATTGAGAAAGCAGGTCTAACGAGAGTTCAAGCTAAAAAGATAAAAGCACCAGTAATAGGTGAAGCAACAGCAGTATTAGAGTGTAAACTACACAGCAAGTTAGCTGCTGGAGACCACGTAATTATAGTTGGTGAAGTAGTTGAAGTATATGCTAGAAAACCATTACAGAATATACCAGATATCAAAAGTTATAAGCCACTACTCCAAGTAGCAGGGTTAACGTATACAACATGTAAAGATGAAACTGTCAAAGCGTAATCAGCCGTAATAACTAGCCACCTAAAAACCATAGATACCTTGTGAGCCAAGTTAGGGTTATATAGAGAGCTAGCTAACTCCACCTTCAACTATAAACTCTATGTTCTGATACACCCAAACCTATATAGTCTAATAGTATTCAATACAGTATCATGGGGGTGTAGGTTTTATAGTTGAAAACGTGACATTCGGTATAGACGTTTTAGATGCAGCTCTACCTAGGGGTGTACCTAGAAACTCATTTATAATACTATGTGGTGATGGTGGTACCGGTAAAAGCGTATTCCTAGTCAACATTGCATATACATTTCTTAAACGAGGTGAACAAGTAATCTACGTAGCATTAGATGATGGACCACACTCTATAGCAGCACTATTTAAAACATTCCGTATAGACATTGATAAATACATTAGTGAGAGACTCTTCGGAATAATCGATGCATTCTCATTTAGACTGGGCCCACTAAAGAAACCCCATCCATCTGTAATACGTGAGGTTAACCCTAAAAACCTAGACCAACTAGTACACACCATAAATGATGTTATTGATGAGTGGAAACTAGTAAATAAAGGTCTACTCATAATAGACTCTTTAAACGAAATATTCTTCCAGACAGAAATGGCCTCTGCATTTGAATTCGTAAAAACCATTAGAGCTATAGCTGCAAAAGCAAGAAACATTCTAACAATATCATCCCTACATACACCAACACAAACATACCAGGAGATAGCTAAAACACTAGAGTATATGGTTGATGGGTTTATAGAGTTACGTTATGAACCTAGACTAATGGAGATAGGTATACCACTAAAACAGTACATTATAAGGAAGATGCGTGGTGTACCACACCATGCATCCTGGGTACCATACGTTATAGCTGAAGACGGTATAAAAATGGCTGATATAAAGAAGGTTAAAGAGCTAATGGAATCTAAGGTTGAAAGTGAAAAGTCGAAGTAGAATAGACTTTACCATCCCTTAACTCTAAGAGTGGTGTAATACGGTTTAAATAGTTACTTTCAAGTACACTCTTCAACACTTTCTCATGATGTAGTATTGGCTTCCTCAACACTCTAGGGTAGACTCTAACATTTAACGATGTTATGTATTTCTGTTTAAACTCATAGTGTTTAAGTAGTAGAGTGTAATTGGTATAGCTATACCCCTCTCTCAACATATTCCAGACTTCTCTGAGAGTTAGCCTTAACTTAGTATTATTGAGGTACATTATACCACAACAGTCAGATACCTGGTCGTAGTTGAAAAGTCCCTCCTTACACAACGCTATCTTAACATTATAGTTTTTAGCTAGCTTTAAAATAGTATTCAATACTCTTAACCTGTAAGTTAATGGCGGTCTTACTATATTCGATTCACTCTTAACTGGAGAGTATGGCTCCCAAACAGTACTATAAGCTTCCCTACTATAAGCTATCCTCTTATAGAACTCTAGTTCACTAGTAGTACACCTTAGAAACTCTAATATTACATGTTTCACCTTTAACTCTCTAGCTAGCTTTAGTATATCCTGTACCTCATATTCTACGATACCTGGAATTAACGGTTGGTAACGTATAACTACAGGTATACCTATAGATTGAGCTAGATCAATAGCGTTAACTCTATCCTCTACTGTTGAAGCTTTAGGTTCTAATATTCTCCTCAACTTTTCATTCAACGTTACAATTGTTATCTGAAGTAACACTATACCTTTACTAGCTAGCTCGGTTAAAACTTTAAACCACTCATCCCTCATAAATAGTGTTGACTTAGTAGATACTATAATTGGTATATTGTTACTGAGAGCTAACTTTAGAATTTTTAGTGAAAGTTTGTACTCCTCTTCAACAGGTTGAAAGGGCTCAATTAACGTTGATAGACGGAATGGTATAATCCCCAACTTTAACTTACTAAGCTTTCTAGCTACTCTATTAAACTCTAAAACTATATCGTATTGAGGTTTAGGTGTAGTATGGTTTAATGGTCTATACCATCGTCCATAACAGTAAATACAGTTATAGGTACATGTAGTGTATGGCTCAACCCTAAATATGCTATAACATAGTGAACTTATAATACTACTAACGTTAACTGCTAAACCCGACATACCAGTATAACCATTAAGCTATGGATCGTGCAAAACTATAAACTTTAAGTATTAGTTCATCAAATGATTTAGGAGATACTCTAGCTGATAGGAAGACACTACTATTAGCTGGTACTACTGCAATATGGTTTACTATATCCGGTTTACTAAGACTCCTAACTAACTCAACTAGTTTACTAGCTAGTTTAGCATCATTATATACTAGGTAGAATGTTTTACCATTAATTTTCGTACTCCCAACATTCATACCCTCAATACCTCTTATAACCCTCCTTAACCCTAATCTATAATAGTATTTTCTAACTACATGTGCTTCACTACTAAACCTCCTATCATACCTGAAGAATAAATATAATCTGTCATGTCTTGAAGTTAGTAGTGCTATTGGTAGGTAGAATAGGCTTTGTCTAGGTAGTAGTGTTAATACCACCTCTACCCTCCTAAGACTTCTATATGGTGTTTCAAATCTAGCTTTATAGCCTACGTAGAGTCCTATCCACTGATACTCCTTATCTCTAGGTTTAAGTATTTCCTCAAACCTTCTAGCAGTATACTCGATTAGTATTAGGTTTACCTTTCTACCCCTATAAAACTGTAAAACAGCTACTACCGCTAGTAAGAGTAGTATAGTGAATACATCGTATACCGTAAACTCTAAACCCACTACTCTAACCCTCTACTTCAGCTAGTATCTTATCCATATGTATGGATATGTTTTGGAGTTTACTTAGACCCTTAGGTTCCTCACATAGAAATGGTATTTTAACCACCTTTAGATTGGTAAAGTACTCGTTAATCATTCTTAATGCTCTCTCCTGTTCCTCAATTTTTGGCTTTAAGTTTTCAGGTATTTGTGTTACAGATAAAACCTTGTTCACTATTATGTATTTTACTGGTATCCCTAGTTTTCCTAGGAAGTTTAGTGCTCTTTTAGCTTCAACTATTGGTAGTGTTTCAGGGTTTACTACTATTACTGTTGTTGTAGTAGCTGGATTCTTAACTATAGAGTTTACTAAATTTATATCGCTCTTTATCCTAACTAGCTCATTATACACTGGGTCGTCCTCAGGTTTTGATGGTGCTTCGAATACTCTTCCACCTATAATGGTTTTTATCTTCTCCCCCGTAATCTTCTCAATAATCCTTCTTCTATCTAGTATTTGAATTCTAAGTTTCATTAGTTTATCTACCCAAATACTAGATATTGATGGTAAAGCCATAATCCTTAATGTTAAACCTGTAGGTGGTGTATCAAATACTATAACTTCATATTCTCCTCTAGAAATATTCCATTTTAGCACTTCAGTTATTTTATCCAATGTTGCATACTCCTCAATACCTGGTGAGTATCTTAAAACGTCGATATAGCTGTCGAGATTTAGAACTCTAAGATACCTATACATACCCTTTACCTTATCAACGAGGTTTTCTAGATGACTTCTAATCATACTTTCAAAGTCAACTTCAACTGCAAACAAGTTATCTACTACTCTAGTTGGTTTCTCACTAAGCTCTACACCTAGTACATCACCTAGATTGTGTGCTGGATCAAGTGATATTATGAGTGTTCTCTTATACCTTGCTACTTTAACTGCAAATGCTGCTGCACATGTAGTTTTACCTACACCACCCTTACCTATAAAGAAGAATACCTTAAACCCTACATTCTTGTACACCATTAAACTTTAACCCCTCCTACGTTATCTCAAATAATCCAGCTATTTCAGCAAGCATATCATCTAATCTCTCACTAACACTACTACTAATGACTATCTCTCTAGCCATATACGGTAGAAGCCTTAACGATATTGTTGTAGGAGGGCTAGGTAGCCCTATAAATGAGCCTAGCAGTATGAGTGTAAATATGTTCTCTAACTCCCTCAACTCAATATAAATGTACTCGGTTGATTTAGACTTAAATACTCCACTTAGAGTCTCCAATAGCTTACTAAGCTTCTTAAACCAGCCATCCATTTAATGTAACCTCGCATTCACACTATAAACTATAAAACCCTATATATTTACTTGGGGGAAACGGTAATACACTCACCCACTAAAGGTACACTTATAAGTGCTCATTAAGTCAGTTACTACTGCTAGAGCTAGAGTAGATTAGGTGGAGTTAATGGCTGCTACAACACTAGTCATATTAATTGGTGTCGTAATCTACGTCATATTCTATTTAACACACGGTAAATACCTTGAGAAATATGTTGCTAAAGCTGATCCATCAAGAGAGACTCCAGCTAAAAGACTATATGATGGAGTAGACTATGTACCAGCAAACAAGTATGTACTCTACGGACACCATTTTGCAAGTATTGCTGGTGCAGGCCCTATCGTAGGACCTGCACTAGCTCTAGCGTGGGGGTGGCTACCAACACTAATATGGATCTGGTTTGGTAACGTGTTTATAGGTGTTGTACACGACTATCTAGCTATTATGAGTTCAGTAAGATATGATGGTAGGAGTATTGCGTGGATTAGTGGTAAACTTATGAGTAAGAGAGCATTCTATGCATTCAATGCTTACATATGGTTTGCACTATTACTCGTTGTAGCGGTATTCCTAGTAGTAGTAACTGCACTATTCACATACATACCTGGAACAGCAACAGCATCACTACTATTCATAGCCATAGCTATTATAACCGGATATATAATGTATAGAACTCCCCTAGGATTCCGTGGTGGAACAGTTATAGGTATTATACTACTCATACTAGCTATAATTGCGGGTATAAACTTCCCATTAAATCTAGGGTATAGCTATTGGGTAATTATACTAGCAATATACTGTATTGTTGCAGCATCAATACCGGTATGGGTACTACTACAGCCTAGAGACTACCTTAACGCCTACATACTATGGGCTAGTCTAGCTATTGGAGGTATAACTGCTATAGTAGCTTTTAAGGGTATGGAGGCACCATTAGTTACATCGTTAACGAACGCTATAGTTGTTGGTGGTAAGCCTTCACCTATATGGCCTACAATACCACTAGTTGTAGCTTGTGGTGCTCTCTCAGGATTTCATAGCCTAGTTGGCTCTGGAACTACATCTAAACAGTTAGCAAATGAAACTCATGGACTACTAGTAGGATATGCTGGAATGCTATCCGAGGGATTCCTATCAACAATGATTATAGCTATACTTGGAGGTTTCGGTTTAACAGCACTAATTAATGCTGGTGTTGAAGAGTCTGCTGTTAAAGCGTTAACTGATCCAGCAACATTTGCAGCTAAATGGGTAAGTGTAATTAAGGGTGCTAAATGGTTTGTTGTAATACCACACTCATACGCTACAGCTACGAATACCGCATTTGGACTACCATATAATGCAATGTTAGTTTTTAGTGCACTATGGATATCAGCATTTGCATTAACATCACTAGACACCGCTACTAGACTAGGTAGATTTGCATGGCAGGAGCTTATGGAGCCTTTGAGGGAGAAGACTCCAGGACTATACACAGTACTATCTAATAGGTGGTTTGCATCAATAATACTAGTAGTTATAGGTGCAGCACTAGCACTATCAAAGCTATGGACTGTCCTATGGCCGGCATTTGCCGGTATGAACCAGCTACTAGCATCACTAGCACTAATGACTATAGCGTTATGGGCTATTAAAGTACAGAAAACAACACCACTAGGGAAAGGGTTAACACTAACACCAGCACTATTCCTATGGATAACAGTAACACTAGCTCTAATCTGGTTTGAAATTATGGTAATACCACCATTAATAGCAGCTGGAGGACTAAAAACAGCTACAGGAATAGCTGTAGGAGTAATAACAATAATAGGTTTAGCACTAAACATAATGCTACTAGTAGACTTCATAACAGCATATAGAAGACCCACATAAAAATAAAGGATAACCCCTACACTCTAAAACAATATTTTTTCCCTCCCAAACCCATGTGAAATCTAACCCAAATACATAGAAAAATATAGCTAAGTAATTGAGTAAAAACATTATCGGCTCAAACTAAACAAGTATTAGTGTAAAATTACCAATTTCATGTAGGTCTTATACAAAGCTCCATGCATAATAGTTTGCCTACCAACGCTATGGGAGGAATGAAATAGGTGCCACATATTTAGACTCTGTGATGTGTATTGAGTGTATGGTATGTCTTTTACATATAATCATTTAGCATACCAAATTAAACTTTAACCTGAGAATTATACTAAGTATAATTCAAGTTACTCTTTGTGAGTATAGTGAGTATCGGTGTGGTTCACCTAGATTACAATTCCTAATTTAGTGTATTAGCAGGTTATCACACTATTTATACTAAACCCGTAGGGTTGGTGAGCTTTGATACTCTTTGAGATATTAGGATTTCTTTTTGATACCATGTAGAGGTGGGGATGAAGCTTCTCTTATGTTCCTGGTGACACCTAGTATGATATTAGTTTATACCCGTACTTTCAGACTTTATACCTGCTACTCTATTATCTGCTGTAAAGGGGATAAAATGCTATGATTAAGTTTTAGCCTGGCCGAGAAACCCTATGTACCTATAAACTGTTTTACAACGCCATTACAGCTTAAATAATGTTACATTGTAGCATGAAAAATAGGTTCATCCAAGAGGGAATAGAGTAAACTAGAACTCAACCATATAACAAAGACGAGCATAATACTATCAGGATAGCCAATAGCTTAGATTAGGAGATTTCAATTAAATATTACCCACGTAGACTATAATCAGAAACGGATTTAACCATAAAACTTCTATAAAATTATATGAATGTGTTGTCAATTAACTAAGTAGGTGAGTATAAAATGAGTGAAAATATACATAAAGTATTTGAGCTTAGATGTAGAACTATTGACTACTTTGGTGTTGGAGCGATAAAGAAGATCTCCGATATCATAAAGGACCTAAAAGAAAACCGTGGTATTGATAGAGTTCTTATCGTTACTGGAAAAAGGTCATACAAGATAAGTGGTGCATGGGATTACGTTAAACCAGCTCTTGAAGAAAATAAGGTTGAATACGTGATCTACGACAAAGTTGGCCCAAACCCAACTGTTGATATGGTTGATGAAGCTGCAAAGCTAGGGAGAGAGTTTGGTGCAAAAGCTGTAATCGGTATAGGTGGTGGGAGCCCACAGGATACAGCAAAGAGTGCTGCAATTCTCCTCGAATACAAAGATAAAAACGCAAGAGAACTCTACGAGTTAAAGTTTAAACCAGTTAAGGCTGTACCTATAGTCTTAATCAACTTAACCCATGGTACAGGTACTGAAGTCAATAGATTTGCTGTAGCAACAATTCCTGAGAAAAACTATAAACCAGCAATAGCCTTCGAATGTATATATCCAACATACTCCATAGATGACCCCTCATTAACTGTAAAGCTTCCTCTAGATCAAACTAGATACGTTACAGCTGATGCACTAAACCACGTAAACGAGGCTGCTACAACAGTACTAGCATCTCCATATTCAAAGCTACTAGCTAAGGAAGTTGTTAGATTGATAGCTAAATACCTACCTCTAGCATTGAGTGATCCAAACAACCTTACAGCAAGATACTACCTACTATACGCATCAGCTATTGCTGGAATAAGCTTTGATAATACACTACTCCACCTAACACACGCACTAGAACACCCAATAAGTGCTGTAAAACCTGAGGTAGCTCACGGTCTAGGCCTTGCAGTCCTAATGCCAGCTGTTATAAAGTACACATATCCATATGTGGCAGAAACTCTAGCAAGCATTCACGAACCAATAGTTCCTGGACTAAAAGGAATACCTGGTGAAGCCGAGTATGCTGCAAAGAAAATAGAGGAATGGCTATTCAACATCGGTATAACACAGAAACTATCAGATCTAGGCTTTACAGAGAAAGACGTCGATATGTTAACAAAACTTGCATTCGAAACACCAGTACTAAAAGACCTCATAATGTTAGCACCACTACCATTCGAATCAATAGATAAGAGAAGAGAAATAGTTAAAAAGATTTACATGGAATCACTATACCCATACAGTAAGTAAGCAAATATAGATAACTAATTTCTCTAAATAATCCACTATATTTAAACTATTTTTCTTCTCATTTCCGTTTCAGCACACCCTCCTATTTAGCTCTGAATAACATATAGTTCTCACTCAATATTAAGCCCAGTATCGGCTGAAAGAACAACGATGTAAAGAACCAATAGCA
>DQVH01000084.1 GCA_015661855.1 Desulfurococcales archaeon | reverse complement strand
ATAACTACATATAAGGTTAGAGTAACAGTTAAACCTAAAATATCATACGGTAAGAGATTAAGTGTGTAAAGTATTCAGGAGTAGTTAGAGGTAAGAGTTACACATTGTGATGAAGCTGTTACTGACTGAGAATAAGATGATGTAAAGAGGGGATCTGATAGAAGCCAGAAATACCAGATCGCCGTCTCTATACTCTCCTTTGCCTTTACATTTCTAACATGTACATAACAGATAATTATTGTCAGAGTTGAAGTAACTTTACTTCTTCAGGTATCCCAGCCATCATCACTTAGTCAGAAGTTCCAGCGGTCATCACATTCCAGCATATACTACCCTTTTACAGCTTATAAGTTTTTATAATAGTTGTAACACGTTACCCGGAAGGTACACATTGAGCATACTAATATAATATTAGCACTATCATTATTACCTATTCGCATAGTAAGGTTAAGCGTGTTAGAGCATGAGATAGTATCTCTATGGTTTTTAACTGTAGGTATTTTAATAGGAGTGCTAGGACTATTTGTGTATTTTTAAGTGGCATGGATAAGTATAATACTAGCTAGATTAGATTGTAGCTCAAAAGTAGTATTCTCACAAGCATCCCCACCAGGAGTAGCAACAACAGTACTAATAATGAGCTTATTTCATAGAGCTCTAGACATTGTAGAAGAGTATCTTAGAAAGTTAAGAAATGCTTTTACACGTCTATCTAACAGTAGGGGTGTTAATGCGCTAACATACTGTAATGTTACATCGTGAACTATAGTGGTATTCACAGTAGCTATAAGTAGTAACTTTGTAGTGCCGTGTACTACCATTATGATATCACTATTCCTTCTAGTATTAAGGGTTTAAGTATGGTACTCTCAGAGATCACATTATATTTAAGCTGCTAACTATATAGTATTAATTGCCTTTACATCATCATCACATATTACTAGGGAGGGCTAGTATTATACGTTTAAAACGTATATGGTGCATATTGCTGGCGTGTCGTCGATTTCACGGTGAAAACACATTATAGATACTAGGGGTAGTTCATAACAGTTAGGGGTGTAAACTACGATTACTGTAAGGCCTATATGGTTTGATTCACTTGGTGCCAAATCTTCATGTACTATGGTTGAGTGTGGTAGAGTAAAGGTAGTTATAGATCCAGGAGTAGCTGTAATGCATCCTTCATATCCTGCTCCCAGTAGTGTTAAGATTGAACTTAGGGATAAAGGTTATATGGAGATTAGGAAGGCTATTAGTAAAGCTGACATAATAATTATAACTCACTATCACTACGATCACTATCTACATGAGGAGAGTGATATCAAGCTATACATGAGTAAAACTATTCTATCTAAGGATCCCAACAAGTACATTAATGACTCTCAAAGGGATAGAGCTTTCAAATTCTACTCAATACTCTATGGAATGTTGGGTTTAAATTTAAACGAGATCCTTCTTGAACCAGTATATGATAGTGTAGAGTACCCTGATTTAGTAGAGGATTTAGTTGAAGCACTAAGTAGAGATTATGGTAACTATTCTTCGAGGAGAAAACAACTACTTAATGAGGGTAGAAAGTGGTTTAATGAGAGAGTTAGGAAGTGGAAGTCTTATAGGAGGATACCGGAGGTAGAGAGGTTCAATGTGAGGGTACACTTTGCTGACAATAGAGTATTTGATTATAGGGGGGTTAGGATAAAGTTTACTAAGCCGTTATTCCATGGAGTTGAGTATTCAAGAGTTGGATGGATTGTCTCTGTTATCTTAGAGTCTTGTGGTAGAAAAGTATACTTTACATCGGATGTTAATGGGCCAATAATAGAGGATTATGCATCAATGATTATAGATGAGAATCCAAACATACTCATACTTGATGGGCCACCAACATACCTTTTAGGGTATACACTAAACAGAATAAACCTACAGAGAGCTATAGATAATGCTATAAGGATATTAAAGGAGACATCTAAATTAGAGCTTGTACTCTACGATCACCACTTAGTGAGAGAACCAAAGTTTAGGGAGAGAACTATTAGTGTGTGGAGGACTGCAGAAAAACAGGGTATAAGGCTTCTAACTGTTTCAGAGTATATGGGGTTTAAACCGGTAGTACTACAGTATAGTAGTTAGCTTACTACTCCAACTCTAGTAGGTTGAGTGTTTCAGTATAGGCTTCCTCTACCTCCCTAATAGCCTTAGATAACTCGTTAATGTTATCCGCTATAGCTGTAACTACGGTGTAATCGTCTTCGTTTAAGTCTAATCTCGCAAACCTATACTTATTTCTGAGAGTCTTCTTCACCCTCCTTAACGTTTTTAGTGTTGGGTATAGTCTATCATATTTTAGTATCGGGTTACTTTCAATATGTATACCATAGTCTTCCCTGTAGATGTTTACTGATAAATACACGTTATCTATGAACTTGCATGCTGCAATAACTCTAATACCATCCTGTAGTGGTGTGGTAACGGTGAATCCTAGATTCTGTAGTATTGAAGCTATATCACTATATGTTTCATCGAGTTTATGCTGTTGAACTACTAGTTCATCTCCATCCTCAAATACTAGAGAGTAGTGGGGGTTACTTACTAGATAGCCTACCTCATAGACTGTAGTATATGGCTCACTTAAACCATAGAATATACAGAGTGCTCTCCCAGGAGGCCAGTAGTATAGTTTACCATAGTCGATTACACTAACTCCCTTTAACCCTTTAAGTTCCATTATAGTTATTGGTGTTTCAAAGTATAATTCCTCCTTCCAAAATCTCGCTTTAGTATTAAACGGTAGACAACCCGCTACATATTTATCTAGCTTACTGTGTATACATAATGTCATTGAGTAACCTTTATCCTTACATAGAACTTCAAGTATCACGGTTTACACCATATAGAACTCTGTGTAGTATACTTAGTTAGTTTTAACGTTAATAGAGTTAGCTTCAATTAGCTATCGTTAAGTATTATATAGTCTTCTATATCCTAGATGTGCTGTTATACTTCCCAGTATTACAGCTATCCACCATAACTCTAAGAATACTAGTGATAGTATTCTATTCGATGTAGCTATCCAGGATAACCCTACAGTATAGGCTATTATAGTTAGAGTTACATGTAGTCTCACTAAGACCATGATGCTACGGTTACCACTTTCGACTATCGCTCTCCAGTTCATCCAGTTTAGTAGTAGTGGTAGAAGATCAAATACTGCTCCAGCAATTAGGAGTAGTGGTTTATTTGAGTATACAGCATAAATAAATATTACCCCTGCTATCCCGGTAGAAACTAGCACTTTAACATTACTATGAATTCGATCCACCTAGAACCCTCCAAACTACACCTATTTAGAATACTGTTGGTTTAAATACTATTAGGTTATCCTGATATGTGTTTCCAATACGACTTAAAGGTATAGTGTTGTGAAAGAGCAAAGCTCTAACAGTATACCTAGATAATATTAACGTTTAGACGGAGTATGGTATACTTATGTTTCTAGCCTCTATATCTGGTGATACTGGTAGTTGTTTTTTAGATTTAGTTACGAATACTACTCCCTGATATGGTATTAGGTATATGTGGCTTTTTGAGAATACACCTGTAACTCCATGTATGACTATAGCACCTTTCTCTTTAAGTTTTGAGAGTATACTCATAAACTCTCTTGGCTCAAGTACTATAATGACACCACCAACATTAACACGAGTAGCAGTAACTCCTGCTGCCGCTCCTCCTACAGCTCCTACAGCTGCACTTGCAATAACCTCTATAAGGTCGCCCATAAAGTCACCGTAGTGTATAGTGTAGAGAAAGTTTTTAAAATATTCCATTAATACTGAGACTATGATACTACATTTTACT
>DQVH01000104.1 GCA_015661855.1 Desulfurococcales archaeon | reverse complement strand
TTTAGAAGGCTCTAAACCTTTAGCATCTATTTCGAGTACACCACTCGACATAAGAAGTCCACCACGCATGTTAGAGATTAGTAGTTCACGCTTAAAAATATTACTCCAGGGAATACATTATTAGTAAGAAGTCCCCCTGAAATTACTGATAATGACACTCATAATACATTTATTAAACGATATTACCTTGAGTAATATTGTATTCCTTACATACGTTACATATGGAGATTACTATACACGTTTTCAGTACCAACTTAAACCTATACTATTACCTTTAGTGTTATGTTAGCTGTTAATGTTAGAGTTGTTACTATTGTTGATGCTATTAGTGATCCAAGTATTATAGCTTTTAATGCTCTCCAAAAGTCTACCCCGAAAATATATGCTACAATAGAGCCTGTCCAAACACCAGTTGACGGTAGGGGTAGTGCTACGAACAGTGTTAAACCTATAAAGCCATACCTATCAATATACCTTTTACTTCTAGCTCTAACACTGTTAATATACTTTACATAGATATTTTTAGTTGTATTGAAGCGTACTAGTATACGCTCTATCCTTCCTAGTAGTGTTAGTATTAGTGGTGCTGGTATAATATTGCCTATGAATGAAGCAGTAAACACTAGTATAGGGTTTAAGTTGTATACTAGTATTCCTAGTGGTATTGAACCTCTAACCTCAATAACTGGTAGAGCTGCAACTATAACTACCTTTAATACTTTCAGTACTATATCCTCCATACCTTAACTACCTTACTCAGTCAGATTTTTAAGGTGCTCTCTTAGTAGTAACTTATACCTTACATACTTTCTATCTGTAACTATGACTGGTAATATTTCAGTTAGATTTTTAATGCTGACTAGGTAATCTTTAACTCCACCAGCTTCACCGAAAACAGCTTTAATAGCCTCTCTAACTTCAATAATACCCATTCTCTCAAGATTTCTAATAGCCTTTAATACCTCGTTTGGAGAGTAGCTTCTACCAGTACCTAAACTACTATTGAAAGCGTTAACCTCCTGAACTAACTCTGAAAACCATATACTCCCTAAACCCATAGCTAAAACTCTAAGAATATCACCTTCAACTCTATCCTCTCTCAAAATATCCCTTACAGTTCTAGCTAAACTCATACCCTACAGTACACCCTCAACACTACATATGGTATTGTGATACATAATGTTTTCCTAGCTAGCAGACACTACTAGAATTCCACCATTAAGTGTATAAAGGAATACCTTTATAATTACATGTAGTCTAAATACTATGTAGGTGGAGTTCTTTGGAGTGTAAAGTTAAGATTGGTAGTGTAACTATTGAAGCTGTAAAAGGTGATATAACTAGGTTGAGTATAGAGTCTATAGTTAACCCCGCAAATAGCTTAATGATTATGGGTGGTGGTGTTGCAGGTGCTATTAAGAGGGTAGCTGGTGATGAAGTAGAGAGGGAGGCACAGAGGTATGCACCTGTACCAGTAGGTTCAGCTATTGTAACTAGTGCTGGTAAACTTAGTAACATAAGGTATATTATTCATGCACCAACTATGGAGAAGCCTGCTATGAAGACAACAGTTGAAAAGGTTAGAATGGCTGTAAGAGCAGCACTAAGTAAAGCTAGAGAGTTAGGGATATCAGAAGTAGCATTTCCAGGTATGGGTACTGGTGTTGGAGGATTACCATATAGTACTGCAGCTGAGGTTATGGTTGATGAGATAAAGAAGTTTATTGAGGTAAACCCTGGAAGTATTAAGAGAATAGTACTAGTAGCCTATAATGACCAGTTATTCAAGGAGTTTTGTAGAGTACTGGAGGGGCTTAAGTGAGGGCTAAGTGTGGTTAAAGGTAAACCCACAGTAGAGTCTATAGTGTTTTCGAAAGGATATAAACTTATACCATACCTACTCTACACATTATCAACACTACTAGTAGTGTTAGCTGTAATCTCACTACTAGGTGTTAACGGTGTTAACTTTTGGATTACAATTACAAGTATGGGTGATGAAGCATTCTATGTTGCATTACTACCAGTAGTATACTTGCTTGTAAGTCGTGATTTAGGTTTTAAACTAATACTACTATTCATGACTAGTGCTTGGATTAATATAGTGTTAAAGTCTATACTGGCAATGCCGAGACCTCCAAGAGAGTTATGGCTTGTCCCAGCTAGTGGCTATGGATTTCCTAGTGGACATACTCAAAGTGCTACAGTCTTTTGGGGCTACCTTTCATACAGGTTTCGTATGATACCATTCACTATATTCACGGTAGTAATAGTATCCTTAATAGCATACTCTAGAGTGTATCTGGGAGTACACTACCCTCACGATGTTATTGGAGGTTTAACTATAGGCTTACTCCTACTACTCCTAGCATACACTATCGAGTATAAGCTGGGGAATGTCTTGAGATTAACCTACCGGTTAAAAGTCTTAATGGTAATGTTATACTCTCTACTCCTACTACCCGTATACTACACCGTTAATAGCCTGTTAATAGTTAAAGTTGCAGGATTAATACTCGGTGGAGGTTTAGGACACATTATAGTTTATGAGAGGCTTAAGGTTAGAGAGGAACCCATACTATGGAGGAGAATGTTAGTAACAGTTATCGGTATGTTATCGGTATTCCTATGCTACTATACTGTAAGGAAGTTCACCAACCCATTAATAGTATACTCTGGATTCACGTTAATAGGGTTAACTATAACGTTTATACCGTTAATTCTTAGACATCTATCAGAATACATTGTACATTATAAATAAATTATAAATATAGACGTTATGATATATGGTTGGTGTTGCTGAAGGGTTTTCTCAGCTACTACATTGTAAATGTTATTTCGGGGTACTCTTTAATACTGTACTTTCCTCTCTCCTTATCTGATAGAGTTATTTCTAGTGTTTTTATTCTTAGTGTACCTTTTATATCGTCTATACTTGTTAGTAGTGTATCGTATACGTTTTTACTGCTTACATATATTACTGCTTTCTCTATTGGAGCATTTAGTGGTATTCTCTTATCGTGTTTAACTCTCCTCATTTCAGCTATAACCCTAATTACTAGTTTACCTTTCTCTACATCCTCTCTAGGTATGTTTAGTGGTTTAGGCCATGGGGCTATGGTTATACTCTTCCACGGTTTACCCTTGAAGAGTCTATAGTATATTTCGTCGCATATGTGTGGTGTAAATACTGATAGCATAGCTAGTGTCTTTAATAGTACTGTGTATAGTGTGTATGATACAGCTTCTCTAGTAATACCGGTAAGGTTCATTCTATACTTTATAGCTTCTAGGTAGTGGTCACATAGTTTATGCCATACAAAGTCTATTAGTTTACTACTAGCTCTTATGAAGTCGTATTCCTCCATAGCATTTGTAACATCCACTATTGTTTCATCTAGTTCTCCTAGAATCCACTTATCAGTTAGTCTAAGACTGTTTAGGTCTAGCTCTCTATACTCGTAGCCTTCTAAGAATATTCTTGAGAGTCTAGCTGCATTCCATAGTTTTACTAGGAATCTTTTTGCGAATTCTAGTCCATTCCAGTTAAATCTTACATCACTACCTGTAGATGCTGCTTGTGCAACCCATAATCTAAATGCGTCTGCACCATACTTTTCAATAACCTCTAGTAGGCTAACGTAGTTTCCATAGCTCTTATGCATCATTCTACCATCAGTTCCACGAACCATACCGTTAATTAATGCTACTTTGAATTGTGGTTTACCGAATAGTATTAAACCTCTAACTATTAGATAGTAGTCCCAAGTCCTAATAATATCGTAGCCGTTTGGCTGTAAATCTGCTGGTAAAAGTCTTTCATCTAGGTTATCAGGCCATCCAGCGTGAACAGCTGCTGAAATACTAGAGTCCATCCATGTATCCATTACATCTGTTTCCGGTATGAGTTTACCACCACAGTGTGGACACTTATCTATAGGTGGTTTATCCTTTCTTGGATCGATAGGTAGCCATGATGGATCAGCTACTATTATGTGTCCTCTCTCACAATACCATACTGGGAATGGTGTACCAAATACTCTCTTTCTTGAAATAGTCCAGTCCCAGTCTAAGCTTTTAACCCAGTCTTCAAGTCTTTTATAGGCGTGTGCTGGTATCCACTTAATCTTCTCTCTAGCTTCTTTTAATACCTTCTCAGCTAGAACTCTAGTTTTAACAAACCATTGCCTAGCGGGTATTATCTCTACTGGTGTATGGCATCTCCAACAGGTACCAATATTACTTGTTATCTTCTCAACTTTAACTAGTAAACCCTTTTCTCTAAGTTTTTCAACAATCCTCTTTCTAGCCTCCTCTACTGTTAAACCTTTTAGGAATCCTGCAGCATCGGTCATTAAGCCTCTTTCATCTATAGCTTTTATTACTGGTAGATTGTATCTCTTCTGCCATTTCACATCAGCTTTATCACCATAGGTACAGACCATAACTATTCCTGTACCAAATGATGGATCAACGTCTGGATCTGATAGTATGGGTACTATTCTACCATATAGTGGTGTTTCAGCTTTCCTCCCAACAATATTCTTGTATCTCTCGTCGTCTGGGTGTACTAGTAGTGCAACACATGCTGGTATGAGTTCAGGTCTTGTTGATGCAACTGTTATTGGTGTTCCATCGTCTAGTTTGAAGTTGAAGTAGTATAGGTTTCTAATTACAGTGACATACTCTACCTCTGCTTCAGCAAGTGCTGTTTCACATCTAGGACACCAGTGTACTGGGTGTTCACCTAGATAGACGTAACCTTTCCTGTACATTTCAATAAAGCTTAACTGTGTTCTCCTCCAATAGTCTGGATCCATAGTCTTATACTCTGTTGTCCAGTCGATACTACAGCCTAGAGATTTAATAGCCTTCTTCATAGGCTTAATCCATTCCTCAGTATACTTCCTACATAACCTTAAAAACTCCTCACTAGGAATCTGCCTCTTAGTCTTACCTATAGCCTTTTCAACTCTAACCTCGGTTGGTAATCCATGGCAGTCCCAGCCTTGAGGGAATAATACGTTATACCCCCTCATTCTCTTATATCTAGCTACGAAATCTATGTATGAATGGTTTAACGCATTACCTACATGGAAGTCTCCACTAGGGTATGGTGGTGGAGTATTTATTACAAATACAGGTCTACTCCTATCCTCTCGATCGAACCTGTATATTCCCCACTCCTCCCATAACCTTTGCCACTTACCCTCAATATCCTTATGGTTATACCTAGTTGGAAACTCTATACTCACACCTAGACACCCCAGCTGACACAGCTATTTAGAATGAGTATATAATACTCTCCCTTTAGGAATTGAAGTTTATGGTACTGAGTAGTGTAGTTACATGTTTTCAGTATACTTCCAAGGACATCACATCCAATAGGTTGTACAGTTAACATAATGTAACCAGAAAAATATAAACTTTATTTTAAGAGTGTGTGAGTTTACAGAGATGTACTATTTATCCGACTTCCCTATTACGTAGAAGTATACTGATCTATACCTGTATCCATCCCAGATGTGTACTCTTTTCACAGGATTCCATCCGGGAATTTCAAAGTCTAAACTTATAATTCTAGTTCCAGGTTTAAGTTCTGACTGTAGTTTTGTTTTCAGTTTCTCATTTACACTTGTTAGTAGGTACATGTATACTACGGTAGCATCATGTATTGGTGTTGAACGTATATCACCCTCTATTATCTCAACTTTATCCTGTAAACCCTCCTTAGCAACTCTCTGTCTAGCCTCCTCAACAAGATCCCTCCTAATCTCTATACCTTTAGCTTTAGCTCCAAAGTATTTAGCTGCAGTAATAACGACTCTACCATCACCACAGCCTAAATCGTATACTACATCATCTGATGTTACGTTAGCTAGTTGTAGAATCTTCTTGATAATACTTTCTGGTGTTGGAACGTAGGGTACTAGTGACATATCTACGTAATACCCTGACAACCCAGTATTCTACTAGTCAGCCTCCCTGTTTAAACTTCCTTATAACTCTTACATCGTAGATTAACGTGTTTGGGTATTCACCTTTCTCATCCTTCTCGTACTTTTTAACCATATCCCATACATTCAATAGAGCAACTAAAACTCCTGTTAAAGCCTCCATTTCAGCACCTGTTTTAGCTGTAGTTTTAACTTTAACTCTAACCCCAAGATAGTCTTCACCATAAAACCAGTCTACTGCAATATGGGTTATTGGTATTGGATGGCATAGTGGTATAATGTCTGGTGTCCTCTTAACTGCAAGTATTGCAGCTACTTGTGAAGCTGTTAAAACATCACCCTTTTCAACTCTACCACTCCTAATAAGCTCTAATGTCTCCCTCCTCAACCTAATCTTACCCTCAGCTATAGCCTCTCTATAAACTTCAGGTTTAGAAGTCACATCCACCATTCTCACACTCATAAAGGTTAAACCCTCCACCAACTATCCTATATGAATGGTTTAGGGTTAGCGAATTAATGTTACTCTATGTGAAAGCTTATACGTGATAAGTGCTAATGTTAACCCAAAACCTACAATGAAGAGTATAAATGATAGTATTGATAGGGCTAGGTATGGTCTAGACTCTATAGTAACCCTTAAACTCATAATTATACTATTATTTATGGGGCTCACGGATACAATTACATTCTCCAACCTATCTAGCTTAATAGCTTCTACACTATAGGGTTTAACTGTAACATTGTATACTTTAGGGTAATCGAATACAATGATGTTAACTGGTGTATTCGAGTTTGACTGAAAGTATAGGGTAGCATTCTTAACATTCCCATATCGTGAATAATTAAGTATTGATAGAAGGGGTTCATGTATACCATTAGTAGGGTTTAGTTTAACTGTCTTCTCCTCTACTACCTCATATGTTTGAAGTGATATAATGGATAGAATGAATGCTATTATAACTATTAGCACACTTATACCGAAATAAAGGTTGTAGTTACGCTCAAACGACATTAAATACTTCACCTAAACAAGTCTAGCTTTAGAAAGCTAATAAGCATTATGTACTATTTAAATGTGTAATCACATTTAACCTGAAAGGTTTAACTATACTCTCACATAGGACACATAAGGTTTATATATGCTACCTAATTAGTCTTATCTTAAGGTGGTACTTGTGGGTTATGGGAGATACGTAGTTACACGTGGACTTAACGCTCTCCTAGTACTACTAGTTGCACTACTCATATCGGTATTCATATTCTCTGCTCTAGAAATACAGGAGTTAGAGACTAGAGCTTACGAGGAACTTCAAAACTATGCACGTGGTCTTAAGGGTTTACCACCTGAGGAGATGAAGAAGAGAATTGAAGAGTATAGAGAGTACTTGTTTAACGTTAAGTATAAGCTTAATGAGCCACTATACATTAAGGCTTTTAGGTGGATGATTAGAGCTCTAACACTCGACTTTGGTGAAGCTAGACAGCGGTATCCAGCTTATGGTGCAACAGCTGATGTTAGATCAATACTTCTAGTAGCTTTAGGTAGAACTGCACTACTATTCACAACAGCATATATTATAGCTGTCGCTATAGGTATTATGGTAGGTCTTTTCGCAGCTTACAAGAGGGGTGGTATCTTTGATAGATCCCTATCAGTACTAGCCTTAACCACCTATAGTATGCCAATGTACTGGCTTGGTATGCTCCTCATACTATTCTTCGCATACACTTTAAAAATATTCCCGTCAGCTGCATGGGAGTATATACCTGAAAGTGTTAAAGCTAATCTAGGATCGCTTATATTATGGTATCTACACCATATGACATTACCATTAATAACGATAATATTTGTAGCATTTGGTGGACTAGCCTGGTATGCTAGAAATATTGCTTTAAGTGCATTCCAGGAGGACTTTGTAATGATGGCTCAAGCTAAGGGTCTACCCGATAGGGATATACTGTTTAAGCATGTACTAAGAGTTATAAGTCCACCAATAACAACTATGTCTACATTCACAATAATATTCTCATTCTTTGGAGCTATAATTAGTGAAATAGTATTCCAATGGCCAGGTATGGGTAGACTATACTATACTGCACTAGCTAATTCTGATACGCCAGTAGTAACCGGTATAACCTATCTATCAATAATGTTAATTGTGATAACAAAGTACATTCTAGACTTAATCTATGGACTACTAGATCCTAGAATTAAAACGGCATAAACCCTCATAGGTGGTGAAATGTGAAATCGGGAAAATCTCGATCCAAACCTAATCAAATTTCAGAGTTTATAAGGATTAAAGTAGTAGCATTAAAGGATTTCTGGGCTGAATATAGAAGGTACAAGATTGGTATAGCAGGATTAATTATATTATTTATATTAGTAAGTATGGCTATAGCGGCAAATATAGTGGTACCAGAGGATGTAAGGGAGGTTTGGGCTACAAATCCACGATGGATATTTAATCCTAAAGAGGCACCACCAGAATGGATTAACCTATTCTCTAGAGTGAAATATCTTCCACCAACAAATCTAACACTAGCTTCTACAGGTGAATTCTGGGAACTATACTTCAATAAAACCCTAGCTAAATATGAGAAGGAGTTAAGGAAGTATCCACCTGAAAAGAGGAGACTCGTAATAGAAGATTTAAAGAGGATTTGTAGAGAGAAGAAAGGCTACTATTATGTATTCGAATTCTATAATAGATGGGATGAATTGGGAAAGGACATTATGGTTATAATTGAGAATTTGGAATTCAATGCTACAGTATACCTAGATATTTACAGACCCGATGGAATTAGTATAACTGATGTTGAACTAGCTAAACTACCACCTACAAATCTAACATACATTAAACTACAGTTTCACGAAGAGCTAGCTCACAAAATTATTGAATCATTAGTGAAACCTATTGATGGAGAGGATGCTGCACGAAGTCTAAGTAGGAGATTCCATATAAAAGCTGAATCAACAGTACCATTCATATTTAGAGTAGCTGAACCAGGAATATCGAATTTAACTACGAGAACACTTAAAGGCCTATACAGGATAGTTGTAGGTATTGAAGCTAAGAATGTTAAGGGTGAACTATCTAAACCGAGAGTTAATGTTAGAATGCTTGGTGCATGTTATGGCCTTCTAGGAACTGATGGTAATGGTAGAGATAACTTCGTAACTATACTGTTGGGTTCACAACTAGCACTACTACTAGGATTTACATACTCGGTAGCAGCAGTAATAATAGGTGTTATTTATGGTGCTCTAAGTGGATACCTGAGGGGTAGTGGTAGAATATGGGGTGACGAGATTCTTCAGAGAATAAATGAGGTAATATACTCACTACCAGTTCTACCATTCCTAATAATATTCTCGTATTATCTCAGAATGGTTTACAAGGTACAGCCAAATATATGGCATATAGCTGGACTACTACTAATCTTTGGGTGGACTGGAGTAGCTATAGTAACTAGGAGTATGGCGTTATCAATTATGGGTCAGCCATATATAGAGTCGGCAATAGCTATAGGGGCTAGTGGTAG
>DQVH01000110.1 GCA_015661855.1 Desulfurococcales archaeon | reverse complement strand
TATTCTAGAGATAAATATCGTTTTAGGTATATACCAGTAGTTGGGATTCCTTAACGCATTAACTAAACCCTCCTTCATAACCTCTTCAACTCTATCCTCTCTAACAGGGTAGAAATTGGATACATGGAGTGGTGCTTGTGGTGATCCCGGGCTCCCAAAAATTGTACATACTAGACACTTATGGCATGGATTTTTCAAGCTACCACGGCATACTCTAAAGGCCTCTACATTCCATGAGATAATGTTTCTCTCCGCTAGAACATCGTGTATAAGACTAGCAATAGTCCTTAAAATACCCTTGATCTGGGTTCCAGGGATTATAGGTACTTCAAGGTTTAACGATGGAATATATGCTCTCGTAGTTATTAAGTCTGCTCCATACTCTACTCTAGCATCCCCAAAGGAGGATAATCCTACAGTTCTAACAAGAAGTGAGACTTTCAAACTATCTAGCACCCCCCATAAGCATCTTAGTTAACATGTAGATATCGTAGAGTGGTGGTAGAGCTTCACTTAAATCAGCCTTCTTACCTATAATGTCTGGTAGTATTCTACCAATATACTGGGCTATCTTTGAATATATGGTGCCTGTAGGCTCACGTTCCAATCTAGCTCTCTGCCTTGCAATATAGGCTGAGAGTGCTACCATATATCTTTGGGTATCAGTTTCTACATCACCATACCCACTTGCTACACTATGTACTTCAAATACTACATTTCTAACATTAACTGTAATATGGTCTTTACCACACCTAGCACTATGAAACGCCTTATACGATTCTACTAGGAATCTCACCAACCACTCTTCGAGACTACCTGTACTAAGATTTCTATCTGCTAAGACAATACCAAGAATACTCTTAATATCCTCCAGTTTAATACCGGTCTCCTTGTATTATAGAATATAAGGTTGCTTTACTAAAACGTGTGAAACAATACCCTCAACAATAGATCTCATAAGGTTTTGCTGTTCAGAGTAGACAAAGCCTAAAACAGCAATAGTGTTATCCAGTATGTTGAAGACTCTACTTACATTTCTAGAGTTTACGTATTCTCTATCAATTTCTCTTCTAAACCTACTCTTACACACATTGTCTAGTATATGTGTTGATGCTTCAAGTATACCCCATATATTGTGTTTCGGCTTACCAGACGCAATAGCTATTGATAGCTGTCTTACACCTCCAATACCCCTCCAGAACCAGTAGGCTATGTATAGTGAGGCAGGTAATGCAATCCATGTAGGTATAACTAGTAGTGCATCATCACCTCCAGCATATAATATGCCAGTATATACTCTTGTAAACCCTTCACTACACATACCACTAATTAAATTACTATCTTCCTCACTAAACTTCTTAATGAGACTCTGAGAATCCCTAAGTAGTGCTAGTAGCCTATGTATACTACTCTTTAACGCCCTATCAATTCTAATACTTCTCTCAAATGCATCAGATATACTTATAGCATCCCTCATAAATGCTCCTATAAAGTTTCCATCAACCTTAACTATCGATACACTAAATACCCTTTTATCGACTATTCCACTCTTACTAATACTATTCCCTGAAAGCCATTCCATCATCCACTCCTTTAAAACATCCCATTCGGGAACTTTAAATCCTAGATTACCTAGAGCGTCAATTTTCTTCTTAAAGTATAGTTCGTAAGCTGCTTCATCAAGTTTCCTACATATTTCACATTGATTACCGGCTACTGCAGGGTATTTACCACATGTTTCACATAACTTTTCAAACCCTATTATGTCTAGTGACGTAATTGAGTTACTTACATACTTTTCTACATGAAGCTCCTCAACTGCCTTCTCAAAGGTAGTTCTCCAATCCCTATATAGTGGTGATAAGGCTATAGTTATTTGTGGAACAATAAGTCTACCCCCTACTAATCCACATATTCTCTCATACCTTCTCTTGATATTGTAGTGTTTCTTGGAGTCTCCTTCAGGCACAATTACTATTACAAATCCTCCTCCAGCATAGACAATGTTTTCAGGGTTGACATTGAATTCCTCAATTACAGCTCTAGGTATAGCGTATACTGTGGCTAAGTCTACTAGAAAACTCCTTATAGCTAGTGCTCTTAGAGACTCAACATTAATATACTCTTGTATTCTACGTAGATCACAAAAGACTACCCTAACCCCCTTAACTACATTGTCTTCCGTAGGCTCGATTTTTAATGGCTCTCTTGAAAGCATTCTAGCTGTAGTATCCGTTAACTCTTTAATCCTATCATCACCTAGACTAAACCACCATTTCCAAACACTAGGCCCTACCCCCTTAAGTTTATCCTCAACATCTTTAACATTAATATTAAGCTTTTTAGCTATAGCATCTACAACAACATCTACAACTCTATCTATTGATGAGGAGTCACTATCAGCTTCACTAAGTATACTACAAAGCTCTCTAAGCTCTACATCTTCAATATCGTTACATCTGTGATGGAATAATATTAGTGTCTTAATTTTCTCAACAACCTCGTAGTCTAATATATCTGCTAGTAAATCCTCTGCTATAATAGCACTATACTCTGCATGATGTTTTCTAGTAGGATCCTCTGAAAACCACTGATCAGGTTTACCTATATCGTGAAGTAAGCTAGCTAACCTTAGGATACCAATTTTGTAATCAGGTAGACCCCTATGTAGACCTTTACATACTGCTAAAGCTGAAGTTGAGAGTAAATGTACTATAAGTTTTGAAGTGTTTAGTCCAGGCCTTGTATCAGCAGGTATTTTAATGATTAAATTGAATACTTTATCAGCCTCCTCTACACTACCAATTAGTTTACCGATTCCCGTAAGCTCTGCTAAATCAGCTAGCCTCTCATGTAATACCCTTACAAGCTCAGCTAAATCTCGAGGTTTATTCCAGATTTCACTAGCAAATACTGGAACATGCCTACTAAGAACCCATACCCAATAATACTCTTGTGGTGATGGAAAGTAGACTTTACCGTTATATCTGGGGTATAGGGGGAGACTTAACGGTATCATAAAGAATGCTACTATAAAGTCGCCAATAGCCTTTAGCTTTACACCTAGCTCAATACCTCCCCCCTGACCATACCTCCTCTCCAGGCTCCTAACATACTCCTTTAGTCTCTGCTTAAGCTGTTTAAGTAGATTCTTGAACTCATTATAGTCAGCCTTGGTAAACTCACTATAGTATATTCTCTCTCCCTCCTTCGGCATTAAGGGGATTATATGGCCTGCATAGACTTTCACAGTTCTATCTACCCCCAATTAGATCTCTAATACACTTTACACCTCTACCTACTATGGGGAAACTGGGATGTATAATCCTAGACTCAAAATCTTTCGGAGGTAAGCATTCATAGCATTCACTAGACAGTACATTGTATATGTAGAGTGTTCTCCTATCACCCTTAGTACAGTAGGCTATTACGTAGGCTAGGTTCTCTAAAGTTTCAAGTCTAATATCCTTAAGTGAATGTATTGATAGAGCTAAATCCCTAGATACAGTTAATAGTATGCTCCTCTCATATTTACTTATAATGTTTATGAACGAGTCTAAATCGCATTTAAACCTCTTATTGGGTGTCACTGCATAACACCACTACTCCTAAGAATTTCAAGTTCATTAACCTTAATACCCTCTCTAATCCATGGATTTACATTTAAAGTTTCACTAACTGCTTTATCTACAAACTTTGATACCTGAACACCCTTTAACACAATAAATCCAAGCTCATTAATATAGGGGGTTTCCACTCCAACTACCTTGTTGAGATAATCTTTAAACCTATATGGCACTAGGATTTCAGTAACTTTTAAATTGACAATACCAAACGTAATACGTTTACCCTTTACATCAGGTGGCCCGTCAACTACAAGTCTAGATCTATATTTACTTTTACCTATAAGTATGGGCTTCTCTGGATCATGTAGGTTTAACCCTATGAGTACTAAACCTACTTCAGCTAGGTTACAGGAGGTAAACGTTATATCTCCCTCAAATACTGCACCTGGTTTAACAGCTTCAATTTTCTCATTAAAGTCTAGAGTTAGCTTTACAGTTTCAGCATTACCTGATATAAGGTTTCCAAAGAGAACTTTAGATGCTAAACCTGAAGTACCAAGAACATCACATGTACTACATACTGAGGATACTCTATCTGTAACTTGGCATGGGGGCCCCCTGTATTCACCTAAAACATTACCCCATATAGTGTAGTGTCTCCAGCCATGTACCCCCTTTTTAGGTGCTTGAGTTACTGGTGCTGTAGCTCTAATAAAGCATGAGCCAACGTAGCCTCTATCGTCAGCTCTATGAAGTAGCTCAATTCTAGATCTACAAACACCCTTTAATGAAGAGCCTGGTATAACTATTCTACCATGGTAACGAGTACACTCATAGTAGTCGTAGCCAACAACTATAACCCCCCTATCAATAGCACTCTTAAGACTATTTAGTGTTAGCTTACCCTCACACATAAGTTTATCAATATACTTAGGTGTATTCTCTGAAACCTCTAGTTTTACTGAGCCTGTACCTATATGGAGCCAACTCTTATTTTCAGCTCTAACTCTAATTTTAAAACTTAATCTACCTCTCTCATCACTTCTAGGCGAGAACGCCTTCCTAACAACACTAACTTTCCTATACACTCCAGTATCACCTGGAGGAGTGCTTTAAGGCTGTAGTCCAATTCCATCCATTCTTGCTAATACTAATTATTGACTGTAGTGTTTTCTCCCAAACCCCCATTAGACTTCCGAAAAGCTTCCATACGTTATCGCCATCAACTACATTGCTTTCACTAGGCCATTCAACATCAACATCTATAGGGTCTAGAGCTACAAGCTTACCATCAACAACACCGCTACCAGAACCGTAAGGTGTAACCACCACCTTTAACCTGTTAAACTTTATAGCGCCAAGCCCTCTAGACTTATGTCCACCAATCTTAACTAAGCCACTCTGAATCTCAGTGAAAACGTTAGCTAGTAATCCTAAAGCGTAGTTCGGTAAATTCTCTATAACCATTCTAAAGTTGAATCTAGCTCCAGGTTCAACATACTCAACAGTATATAGGGCTCTAGGGTAGGCTGCTCCAGTTCTCCTATCTATCGCTACACACCTTCTATAACCTATACTGTACTCACCTATAGGTAGTGAGTCATCAAAGTATACATGGCTTGAGAAACCCGATGAACCGAAGATTAAGCATAAAAGGCATACTTTAATACGTCCCTCAGCAATAGCCTTAATCTTCTCAGCAATTTCATCACCTAAACTCCTCCTCTCAATACTCTCAAACT
>DQVH01000075.1 GCA_015661855.1 Desulfurococcales archaeon | reverse complement strand
CCCTCTAGAATACTCCGTGAGGTATCTCGTGTAGTTTATGGTCAGGATGATGTTAAACTAGCACTAGTTATAGCATTATTCTGTGAAGGCCATGTACTAATTGAGGGTTTACCTGGTACAGCTAAGACAACTCTAGCTAAAGTTTTCGCTATGGCTATTGGTGGTGAGTTTAAGAGGATACAGTTTACACCAGATATGCTACCATCCGATATAACTGGATTCTACATGTACACTATTAGTGGTGAATCTATATTTCGTCCGGGACCAATATTTGCTAATGTTGTACTAGCTGATGAACTTAACCGTGCTACTCCACGTACACAAGCAGCACTCCTAGAGGCTATGCAGGAGAGACAGGTAACTATTGAGGGTAAAACTCACCAACTACCAAGACCATTCATTGTTATAGCTAGTCAAATACCATACGGTGCTGAAGGAACATACCCTCTAACAGAGGTCCAAATTGATCGCTTTCTATTTCGTGTATGGTGTGGCTACCCCAAACGTGATGTGGAGAAAAATATAATTAAGAACATAGACTCTATTGAGGAAATAGTTGAAACTAAGAGTGTTAAAACTGTAACTTCACCTAAAGAGTTATTGAAGGTTATAGGTTATGTTAAGAAGGTTTACGTTGATGATAAGATAGTTAACTACATAATCGATATAGTTAATAACCTTAGAGAACACCCTGATGTAGCTATAGGGCCTAGTCCTAGAGCTTCAATAGCACTATTTAAGGGTGCTAGAGTTAAAGCAATGCTTAGTGGAAGAGACTACGTTATACCCGATGACGTTAAATCTATAGCCCACTTAGCTTTAGACCACCGTATTAGACTAAGTGCTGAAGCTGAAATTGAGGGTAGAAAGCCTGAAGAAGTTGTTGAGGAGGTTTTAAGGAAGACTCCTGTACCTAAATGGTGATTTCACTTTTGACTTTAACTACAATTCTAAAACTATACACTCTCTTCATACTACTAGTAGCTTTAATGGTTAACTCTGATCAACTATTGAGAACAACATTAACCGTAATAATAGTATTCTATCTGTTAGCTATGTATGTACCCTCTAAGACTATTAGGCTTCTAGGTTTAGGTGTCTTATCCAGTATTATACTTGTAACTCCACTATTAATGGAGGGCATCCTTGGATTATGGAGTATAGCTACTATTATCCCCATATTCATACTCACAGACATTTACATCAGAGGCTGGTATGTACCGTCCAAGGAGGTGTTAACTAGTATTAGAGTTACACCTAAAGGGTTAACTCTAATATCAATTAACCTATTTGTCTACACTCTCTCACTATTCTCACCTAACACTCTACTTACTCTATCAAATATTACTTTTACACTCTACATAGTTTACATTTTAGTTTATGGTTTTAGATCTACTTTACCAAAAGCTTTCACTATAAAATCGCCTAGTGTAGTTAGTGTTATTGCTGGTCATATTAAAGAGTTTACCATCCATATCTCGTGTAGATGTAGCGTTTACGTTAGATTCACTCGTAAAGAACCTATAGTCACTATTAGCCCTAGAGAGATTCAGTTAGGTAGTATTCCTGTAAGGGTAGCTATTAGGGTTAGACCGCTTCTTAGTGGACCAGGTTATGCTAGTCTACAAGTCTATGTATGTGATGTTCGTGGTGTTATTGAGAGGTCTATTGAAATTACCCGTATTAGACTTAACGTTATCCCTAGAGCTAGAGTTGCAAGACAACTAATACTTGGAATGTTAACTCACACAACTACAGGTACTATTAGTACTGAGGGTGGTGGTGTTAAACCTTATAGAGCTGGATTAGAGTATTTCAGTAGTAGACTATTTTTGCCAGGCGATAACCCTAGATTTATAGATTGGAAGAAAACTGTTAAACTCCACAAACTATACGTTAAGGAGTTTACTACTGCTCTAGAGCAACAACCAATTATTGCATTAAACCTTACAGTTACAAGTATTGAGGAAGCTGATAAACTAGCATTCCTATTCCTAACCTTAATCTACACTCTCACTCAGAGGGGTATAAGTGCTAGCCTACTAGCCTATAAAGGTAGTGATGTTAAATTGTTTATTAAACCTAGAAGTAAAATTGATATCTTAAGGGGGTCTCTTAACATTATAGAGTTTATTGAAGTTAATAGTTTAGCTAGTAGAATTAGTGATGCCAGGTATCTAGGATTCCGCGAATACTCTATAGTATCACGAGAGCTAGGTGAATTTAAGAAGAAAACTATCAAAGTGAAAGTGGAGAAACACCCACTATACAGAATAGTTAAACAACATAGAAGTACCAGGCTAATACACTTATGTGATAGAAGTGTACTTAGCCAGGTAGAAATATACATCCATAACATTCTTGAGAAGACAGGTGTGAATGTAGAATTATTAACCACCGATATTATACCATAAGCTTAATACTGTTAAACACACCATAATAAGCTATTTTATGTAGTTTTTATTGGTGGTGCTGTTACATTTAGGTATAGATGGTTCCATGCATAGTATTTTTGCTGCCCTGTTTCGGGATCTATATACCATAGTTCGAATATTAATTTTAAGTTTACCCCCGTTCTATTCATTACCAGAGTTACCGGTATTGTTGTATTAGTGTTATGGTTTAGTAGTACTTGGTAACTCCATATTGGTGTTAGTTTTGCTGGTACTGTCGAATTTATAAATGTTGTTTTATTTCCTAACTTAGCGTAGACTATGTACCATACAGGGTATCCCATATGGTTTCCTATGTACACGTATAGTTTTATCTCGTCTCCTAACATTACATTTGT
>DQVH01000016.1 GCA_015661855.1 Desulfurococcales archaeon | reverse complement strand
TCGTGTACTGGTATAATGTTTCCTAGGCTTTTACTCATCTTCTCACCCCTTATGGTAAGGTATCCAACGTGTATCCAGTATTTAACCCACGGTTTTACCCCAAAGTATGCTTCACTCTGTGCAATTTCGTTTTCATGGTGTGGGAATATTAGGTCTCTACCACCACCATGAATATCGAATTGTCTACCTAGATAGCGACTACTCATAACAGAGCATTCTATATGCCATCCAGGTCTACCTGGACCCCAGGGGGAGTTCCAGTATGGTTCTCCTGGTTTAGCTTTCTTCCATAATGCAAAGTCGTATGGTTTCTTCTTTTCTCTAACTACTTCCTCTTCTTGTCTCCACTCCTCCCTCCTAGTTATACCTGATAGTTTACCGTAGTCGGGGAACTTATCGACTTCAAAGTATACACTACCATGACTTTCATATGCATAACCTTTATCTATAAGTACTTTAATGAAGTTGATAATGTCCTTTATATGTTCTGTTACTTTAGGCATAACGTGTGGCAACTTTATATTCAACTTGTTAAGTACTTCAAGAAACTCTTTAGTATACTTTTTGGGTACCTCTGTCCAGTCAACATTTAACTCTTTAGCTTTACGTATTATCTTATCATCTATATCTGTAATGTTCATGACATGATACACAGAGTAGCCTTTAAACTCTAGGTATCGTCTTATAAGGTCGAATGATATATACGTTCTTACGTGACCTACATGTGTATGATCATATGGTGTTGGCCCACAAACATACATTTTTACTAGTGGTGGCTGTAGTGGCTCAAATAGCTCTTTACGTTTACTTAACGTGTTAAATACCAGTAATGTCATAGACTTGTTAACACCTAATCTCCCTTACTATGATAGTGGTTATATACTTGTTATTTTAGTTTTTCTGCAAAGTCAAGGAGTAAATCCAGTATTTTAGGTATTAAGTCTAGTGATGGTATCTCTTCAGAACTAAATGATACTACTAATGCGCTACCGTGTAGAAACCCTTTACCCTTAGGTGATGGTATTACGTAGTTTTTGTAGGAATCAACTAATAAAAGGTACCTCTCGGTAAGATAGAGTGATATATTTTTTAGTTTTTCTAGTGATTTTGGGTATTCCAGTTTAGAGTATGCAGAGCTGATATTATAGACTTCAGCATCTAGCCCTTTAGACTTTATAATTAGTATTGATGACTCCTTTACACTTTCACGTTTACTCCTAGACTTAACCTTATTATAGAATTTTACTACTCTCATAGTCCATGGTATGCTATTTAGTTTTGGTATGACTAGGTATGTATTTTTAGCTTTTGCTACTTCAGCTACTATGCCATCAAATAGGCTATGCTTCCTCCAAGATGTAATGTATCCACTTAGAGATTCAATTAGTTTATTTACATTTAATCTTGTAGAGTGTAGTTTAGACTTGTAAATCAATATTAATGCTATCACCAATAGTACTACCGATACTGCTATTTCAACTTCTACGATAATAGCTCTCAACCCTTACAAACATTATTTAGTTAATTCTATTTTACACTATAATCTACCTAGCTCCCCCTCATACTTAAACCTCTATACTCAAAGAGGCTTAAAAATATTGAGTTGTAGAGTGTTGGAAGGAAGTTTTAACAGTAACCTAGTTACTTGTGTGTAACGGTATTAGTGAGTTGGTTGAAAGAGAGCTTTCTAAACTAATACTTAAAGCTCAAATAACTAGTAGTGGTGCTGTAAAGTTAGGTAAGTACGTTGTATGTGATGGCCACGCTGATAGTGTAGTAAGGGTAGTAACTCATGCCCACTCAGATCACATAATCGATTTAGATAAGAGTATACGTAGTATACCATTAATAGCTATGACGCCACCTACACACGATATACTTAGAGAATTAGGTTATATTATTCCACAGGAGAAATGTATTAAACTAGACTATAATGTACCGTTTGAGATAGTTGATGAAGTACTTGAACTCTACGAGTCAAAACATATCTATGGTTCAGCTCAAGTTCTAGTTGAAGATTATGAAGGCTATAGACTCGTATACACTGGAGACTTTAAACTTCCAGGAACACCAATTATAGAATGTGATGTCTTAGTTATTGAAGCAACCTATGGTAGTCCTAAACATATTAGGCCATTTAAAGGTGAAATAGAGGTAATATTGGGAGACTTTATACGTAATATTCTAAGTAAAGGGCCTATCTACATCTATGGATATCATGGTAAACTTCAGGAGGTTATGGAGATTCTAAGAAGGGAGGGAATAGTAGCACCATTTATAGCAACTGATAAAGTGTATAGGATAACTAAAGCTCTAGTTAAGTATGGATTAAATGTTGGCGAAATATACCATATTGAAAGCATTGAGGCAAAAGAGATTATGAAGACAAACTGGTATATAGTATTTGACCATGTAGGATCTAAGAGTACCATTCACAATGCGAGACATAGTAGTGTATATAAAATATTTCTATCAGGTTGGGAGTTTAATAAGCCTATAAGGAGGTTGAGTGAGAGATCATATGTTATAGCCTTAAGTGATCATGCTGATTTCGAACAGTTAATAGAGTATGTTAGGAACGCTAAACCCAAACTGGTAATTACTGATGCGTATAGAGAGTCTTCAGCTATAGAACTAGCTAATGAGATTAGGAAGAAGCTTGGTATCTACGCCATACCACTACCACAAAGTTAAAGTATACTTTCATAGTATAAAGAGGTTATTGTTCAGTAGCGCTCGGTCTCCACATTATACTCTTACGGCTAGGTCTCACATCATCATCCATAGAAGCATACTGTCACAAAGCTATTTTAATATTTCCTATATCCCACAGTTCTTAACATAACACTTTTATAACTCATATCACCATATAGTATTGTGAGAGATTAACACCAATAGTTATCAGGTGTATTAGGTTTTGGGGAAATTTGAAATCTTCTTTTCAGATTTAGCAAAAAGGCTTAGAGCTTCTGAGATTAGAGAGCTACTTAAGTCGGTTAGGGGTAAAAACGTTATAAGTTTTGGTGGAGGCTTCCCCTCACCAGAATTATATCCTGTAAGGGAGTTAGCTGAAATAGCTAAGAGGGTTATTGAGGAGAGGAAGCATATTGCACTACAGTATACGTTAACTGAGGGTTTACCTGAGCTTAAATCTGCTTTAAGGGATTTTCTAAAGAGGAAGGATAATATTAAAGTTGAAAGTGAAGATAATATACTTATAACGACTGGTAGCCAGCAAGCACTAGATATTATTGCTCGAATCTTTATAAATCCTGGTGATGTAGTTATAATGGAGTTACCAACCTATCTTGCAGCTATTAATGCATTTAATCTTCGATCACCACGATACTATGGTGTACCATTAGATCATGAAGGTATAATTGTGGATGAGCTTGAGAAACTACTATCAAAGTTGAAGAGTGAGGGTATTAAACCTAAATTCCTATACACTGTTCCTACAGCTCAAAATCCAACTGGTATAACAAT
>DQVH01000142.1 GCA_015661855.1 Desulfurococcales archaeon | reverse complement strand
GTTCTCCCTATTAATGCTGAAAACATGTATACTCTCAATACTACTATTTAGCTTTAAATCTCTAACACCATAGGATACTGGATGCCAGGGTATAAGAGACCTTACAGTTCTATCTTCAACTACGGTTCTAACTCTACTAATACCGTCTAGTGTACTCCCGTAATCCCCTAACGGTATAATGATTCTACTTAAACCACAATAGCCTATAGTGTACTCTTCGGTATCCCTAATTTTATGTTGGGTTAGAGACTCTAACTCTGGTGGTAGTACATGTTTAAGTTTAGGATTAACACTTACACTATTTGTAAACTGGAAAGCTCTAACCCTAAAAGGCTCATAAACTTTAAAATATCTAACTTTACACTTGTCAACTACACTCTTTACATCTTCTACTCTACAACCTTCATGTAATGGTATTATTAGTGTATTAGTACCGAGTGTTACATATACATAGTGATACTCATCTATTAGAATTTTAACCGTAAATGGCTCTTGTGAAAAGTATATGCTTACACTGTCTAATTTTAGTAGTTCACCTAAAAGTCTATACACCCTACCTATATCCTCTTGGAATCCTAGATCTAATGGTATAACTATAGCATACTCCATTACACTACTACACCTAGCTTACTCTGAGGTCATTTTAGAGTATACATCCATATATAGTGTTTTTATACTACTATCACTTGGTGGTATATGTGTTTGCGGGTTTTTATGAGAAACCTATCCTCGCTATTCATGGTGGTGCTGGCTCATTTAGAGGGTTGAGTAGGGAGAGATTGAAAGAGATTTATAGAGCTTTAGATTATGCTATAGACTGTGGTTTTAGAGCTCTCACTACTGGTTCGGCTATTGATGGTGTTGTAGAAGCTGTTAAGTGTATGGAGGATTCTGGAGTATTTAATGCTGGTAAGGGTTCAGCATTGAATATCGGAGGTTTTGTTGAAATGGATGCAGGATTAATGGACGGTATAGATTTAAAGGCTGGTGCGGTAGCTCAGGTTAGATACGTTAAAAACCCTATACTACTAGCGAGACTAGTTCTTGAGAAGACAGATCACGTATTAATTGTAGGCTCTTTCGCCGAGAAACTAGCTAGAGTGTACGGATTGGAAGTTGTTAGTGAAGACTACTTTGTATCAGAGGAGAAAAGGGATAGACTGAAAAGAGTATATGAAATGTGGGTTAAGGGTGAAGCGTACAAATTTCTAAAGAAATTAAAAGATATCTCCACTAAACTAGGACTTGGAATTTATGGTACTGTTGGAGCAGTAGCACTAGATAGTGAGAAACGTATAGCAGCAGCCTGTAGTACTGGTGGTTACTGGCTAAAACTACCAGGGAGAGTAGGGGATACACCAGTACCTGGTGCAGGATTCTATGCTAATAGGTATGGTGGTGCTTCAGCAACTGGTATAGGAGAATACATTATGTTGACTACGCTATCAAAGTATGCTGTAGACCTAGTAAGTCAGGGTTTAACTGCAATAACGGCTGCACAAGCATCAATAGACTACATAACACTACTATACGGTAGAGATAACGCAGGAATAATAGTGGTTGACTATAGAGGTTATGTAGGATGCGCCTACAATACTGAGGGTATGAGTAGAGCTGTTAAAGCGAAGAATATACAAAAACCAATAATACATCCAAAGTAGATAGTAGACACAACACTATAACTATTTAAACTTTCGTGTAAAAGTATCCCTAGAGAATACTAGTAGGAGTTTGCGATGAGGAACCTTGTAAGGTCCGAGGAGAATATGTGGAGAAACCGGGCTCCTGAGCATAACCCACTCTACACTAACTCACTAATATAAAATAAATATTTAATACACTCGTCGAGAAGTACTTAAGGCTTAATCTAGACTTTAATAAGTGTAAATATACTGTAGGTGTTCTTCTATGTCTGAATCACAATACCTAGTTAGACTCGGTATCCCAGTAGTTGATGAACGTATTGGAGCAATATACCCTGGTAGCCTAATACTCGTAGAGGGATCGCCAGATACATACCCCCATGTTATGGTACATATGAGTTTAAACTATCACGCTATGAAAGCTACACCAGTATCATACATTACAGTTATGGACGATCCCGAAGACTATAAGCTTATGGCTAAGAATATGGGTATAAGAGTTGAAGCTTACGAACTAAATGATATATGGAGGTACGATTCAGCATTAAGTATTGATGAGGCAATTGTAAAAGCAGTAAACCATGTATCAAGGAATAGACTTGTAGCGTTGGATTTGACAGGCTTAAGAATTACGAGAAGCCATGTAGAAAAGCTAATAGAGGTGATTGAGGCTAATCGTAGTAGACAACTACTATTATACTTACTAGTAACACCACAACTAGTAGACACTGAACCACTCTACTTACTTGAAAAAATAGCTGAAGTAGTATTCTACCTGAAAACAGAGTTGTCAAAGGAGGGTGTAAGAAGAATTATATGGGTTAAGAAGACTAAGAGAATTCTCGGTAAAGAGATATACCTAGAGTACACATTAACAACTAGAGGTCTAGAAATAGAAACTGTAAAGAGGGTAATCTAAAACTATAGTAAACGTAATCTTGGACACCAACTTAACTACTTTATGAATGGTTTTTAAAGCTTAATATCACTTCCAAGGCATCATTACGTACTCTAATGGCTTAATACCACTTCCTATCAACTATCTAAGTTTAATACCACTAACTCTTACCCTATCACTCCTCCCATGTGGATGCATCTTCTCATCAACTATTACACTACATTTTCTACAGTAAAGCGGCTCTCTTATGAATAATAGTGTTATCCCTAAATCTGGGAACTCCCTAAAATATTTTATAGTAGTCTCTCGCATCTGCATGATCCCTTCCTATAGTAAAGTGTGTACATTATAACTTTACTTCTACAGTCTCCTAGCTTCTTCCATGTTATAAACGGGTTTATGGATAAACCGTCAACGAACGTTAATACTGCTTCCTAGATATACTCGTAACCTCTACGTGGTATATCCTTACCTAAAATCAGCTATAGTCTTCCACTATTAAATTCGAAGTCGATGAGCTCATATCTGGAGTAGCAATACTATCAGTAAAGGTGTGGACAGAGACAAATCCGCTAAACATGACCATAAGAGAAACTAAATAAACTAAATTATGAGAGCTGACTCTCTAGTGGGAAATAGAAGTGAAATAAGTAAACAAACAGTTTTTACTGGGTACATTTATCTACCTTAATGATGGAACATATTGTTCATTTAAAGTTATACATTTTGAATTTAATTGATTTTGAAACTATATTAAAGGTTCTAAACATTAAATCTCGACATTAAATCTTCAATTAAAATGCATTCTCACACTATTCATCTAATAACCTACGATATAATTCATAGTATTGTTTTGCAACATATGGTGCATCAAAATTCTTTACGACATTGTAGCCTTTGTAAATGAGATGTTTCCTTAAGTTATGATCTTCTAGCAATTGTTCTATAGCTGAAATAGCGGTATCAACAGTGTCAAAGAGCAGCATCGAATTCTTAAACATTTCACTTAATACTTTAAGATCCGGTATTCCTCTAGCCACTACAGGACATCCCGAAGCCCAAGCCTCTAAGAGAACTGTTGGAAAGCCCTCATGTTTAGAAGTTATCACCAAAGCTAGTGCAGCCTTCATTAAACCAATTACAACTTTCCATGGAGCTCTCGCATGCACTAGATACTCAGTATTCTCTCTAACAACCCCAAGAGCTATAGCCTTAATTCCTAGCCGTCTATAAACCTCCCTGGCAATCCTACTGAATAAAGGATAATCTTTAACAGGATCATCACGTCCAACAAAAAGAATGTATCTCCCAGGCTTTACACCAAATACATCGAAGAGTCTATATGTGGGTTCAATTCTCTTAACCTCATATACCTCAATCATGTTAGGAATCCATAACCAACCATACATTTTAGCTTTAAGGGGGGAAACAGTAGTTATTATATCGGCTTTCTGAATCGAGCAGTCAATACACTTTACAATAAGCTTTCCTAAGAGACCATATTGAATTACTATCTCCTGTCTATAATCACCATGAACTGTGAGTATATTTTTCTTACCCTCCCTAAATAAACCAGCGTATTTCGCGTTATGAATATGTATTATATCGACATCTTTTGGAATTTTCTTTAACCAAGCTCTTACATAGAAGGATACACTTTTAAGTTTTGGTATATTTATATACCCGATATTTCCGGTGTGCCAAATAATAAAGTCAATCCTATCCTTAAGATACTTCCATAGTAAGTAGACGTGATGTCCACTACCACTGATACCCTTACCGAATTTACTATTAATTAATAGAACTTTCATAGTATCCCCGTAACGCCTATAAGCACCAGTATGGTCTTACCTTACGTAAGTCTAGTGGGCGCTGAAGTGAGCTTGTTATTTCGCCTTCTAAGTGCAGTTATAGTTTTGTTCAAAAATCTATTTAAAGATACTGTTAATCTATGCCTTTTGTCAAAGAAGCTTAAAGAAGTTAAATTATACCACCGTATAGTACTTGGTACAATGTGTAGTACGTACTCAGAATCCAGGCGTGATGCAAAAACATGGTATCTTGCTGTGATTCTACTAATTCTCTTAACGTTTTCAATGTTTATTGGTACTATGATTTTACGCCTATCTATGAGATACACTTCGAAACCATGTTTTTTAAGCATATTATAGAGCTCTATGGGTGAGTAACCTAGTTTAAGCATTTTTCTTGGATGTACTTCGATTATAATGTTTTC
>DQVH01000025.1 GCA_015661855.1 Desulfurococcales archaeon | reverse complement strand
TATTACTGAATATGTTAATCCGAAACTCCTAATAAATATGGGGTAGAATGATTCAATTCTCTTAATTCTATGCTCTATTCTTTTAGCCATTAAGCCAGGTAGTGTTAGAGGTAGAGCACCCATAGCCAGAACGTATTCGAGCTGTTTAAACGTAGTATAAGTAATGTAGCTTAGAATGCCCATTAGAATTAGGCCTGTCACTAAAGCAATTTTATAACCTCTATAAATAGCTTTAGGTTTAGGTTTAACTTTAGGTGTTAACCATTCTTTCGGTACAGTTAGATAGGTTATTATCGCAAATATCGCGATTAATCCTGAAGCACCTATAACAACTAGTGTGTAGAGGACAGTATCTGCGCCAGCGAATAACATTAAGACCGTCACTACAATAATTACGAATGCTGCTGAACTCATTAGTGTTGTGTAAAGTCCAAGAACTATCCTCATAACATCCATAGATCTATAGTATTGGGCTTGGAAATTCCTCCTTAAAGCTCTATACTCTACATCTAGGAATGCCTCAACATCTTCACCAGTACGTAATACCTCACTAAAACGTAGCAGAAAATCCCTAAAGAGCCCATTTTTCACCCTACCAGCTATCATCCTAATAGCTTTAACAAAACCATATCCCCACTCAACAGCTAAAACAGCTATCCTTCTGAGTATAGTTTCGTACTCTCCATACCTTCCAACAATACACCTAGGTTCGAAAAGTCTTCTACGTGTAGGCTTACCAGTAGCTATAGCATATAGATGTAACAATAGGAATAGTAAATTTATATCGGCTATAGCGATTCTCATTTTCTGTCTTAATATAGGTAGTACTATACGTACAAGACCTACTGCTACAGGTATAAAGAGTAATGGGTATGCATAAGGGCTTCTAGAGATAACTATCACTATGATGGTTATTATAAGTGATGAGAGAAAATACTTATCCTTTAATCTACCTCTAACAGTGTACATTGCTAGATTAATTCACCCCTCCTTAAACGTATTAACGCCTCTCTTAACCCTTCAATAATAGCGTAGGGTGTTTCCTCTTTAGAGGATACTGATTTAGCTTTCGCATCGACAATATTGTATACTTTTGTGATAACCCTAAATACATCATAATAGTTGAATATTTTCTTATTGATCATTTCTCTAATTATACTAGCTCTAAGATTCAACTCTTCATAGATTAGAGACATATTTCTACGTGAAAGCCCCCTCATAACGCCTATTTTCTCTTCGAGAAGGTAGCTTGTACCTTTACCTCTAAATGTAAATCTATCCTTAACCGGATCCCATGTGAATATTGGGATGTATACTATGGAGTCTGCTTTAGGATCATAACCTATAATCTCGTTTACACTTAATACTCTCCTGTATAGTATGCCTTCTTTATATACCGCACTCTGAATTAGTATAAAGTTTAGGTTATCAAGTTGGGTCTTAGGGACGTTTATTGGTGGTGATGTAATTCTCTGTACTAGCCTCTCAACACTAGCTGCATGGAATGTAGCTAAAACTGGGTGTCCTGTTTGCATAGCTTGGAAAGCTACATTTCCCTCTGCTCCACGTATCTCTCCAACAATGATATAGTTAGGTCTTTGTCTTAGAGCTGCCTTTAAGAGATCAAACATTGTTACACTAGTTTCAATACTTCCGGTATCCCTAGTTAACTCTCTAACCCAGTTTTCATGGGGTACTTGGATTTCAGCAGTATCTTCAATTGATACTATTTTGGCTGTAGGCCTTATAAATGATATTATTGCATTGAGTGTTGTAGTTTTACCTGAAGCAGTTTCACCAGATATGAAACCACTCATACCTTCAAGTAGTAGTATCCATAGGTATGCAGCAATACGTTCATCCATAGTCCCCCAATCAACTATTTGGGTTATACTTATCGGTACTTTACTGAATTTTCTTATGGTAAAGTTGCTACCCTTTAAGCTTACATCTCCACCAAAAACTATGTTTATACGACTACCATCAGGTAATGTTGCATCAACTATCGGTCTAGCATGACTTACAGGTTTACCTATTCTCTCACTAAGTTCTATAACAAATCTATCTAATTCCTCTGGAGAATCAAATTTTATATTTGTTTCTAGAGGACCAAATATCTTATGTACAATGTATACATAGCCTACACCTGTACATGATATATCCTCTATATATGGGTCTTTAAGTAGTGGTTCGAGAAAGCCTAAGCCAACTTTATCTCTGATGAAATAGTACTTTAGGTTTTCAAAGTCGGGTCTGTATACTGGAATTTTTGATGGATATTTACCGCTGTATAGTATTAACTTGTAGTCTACTGGTGAATCAACTAACACTATGATTTTATTTAGTATTTTCAGCAGTATTTTCTTTTTCTCCTCTGGTGTAGGAGCTACATCTTTATCAGTTATAACTTCAGCTATTTTATCCTCTATCAGCTTGAATAGTTCCTGTGGAGGCCTATCAGGCTCTATTGTAATGTACTTACGATAACCTGAAGTAGTTCCACCTGGCGGCATATATACATGTATGAATACCCCTTCATCTACAGGGTATAGTACATTTACTTTAGAGGCTTTCTTTAACCTGCTTGGAATACCATTTGGATAGTATGATGGTAATCCAACTTCCACATATATTCGTTTAAGATATCTAGCTAGGTACGGATACCTTCTAGCTACAACTAGTAATTCTTGAAGTCCCTCAATTTGCTGGGTAACTGTTGAAGCCATAAATAATCACCTACACTACTTAAGCTTTAGCTAAGGCTACAGGTATTATCTTTATACCGAATGCTGGATCAACATCGAAAGCTACAAGTGTTTCAGCTATTGTTGGAGCACCCCTAATCTTAACAATATTTAATGCTTTTACTGATCTACCACCAACTTCAGCGAATATTAGTTTAAAGTACACATCAGCTACAGATATAAGCTCCTTCATTATTGGAGGGTTAATTATCGCTGAATGTATAGTTACAATTATCATCTTACCATTCTTAACTATATTTCTAAACTCGGTTATGAGTTTGTGTAGATCCTTCTCACCTACATATGATGCTATTATACTTATTGAGTCTACTATAAATGCTTCAAACCTTTCCTGTTGTCCCTTAAGGAAATCTATTAGGACGCTAATAAGCTTTCTAACTTTCTCATTACTCCACTCAATACCCTCTAAGTGTGCTGGAACAATATAGAGTAGTCCTTTGAGAAAGTAGTCTGTTAAATCTAAGCTTACATTACGTGCCTGCTCAAGGAACCCTTTAACAGAGTTCTCAGTTGTAATAAATAGTACTCTTTTACCTGAATTGAGTAGTCCTAGGGTAAACTGTGTACATAATGTAGTCTTACCGGTACCATTATCGCCCTCTATTATAACTAGTGATGGAAATGGGAGGCCCCCTCCTAAACGTGTATCCAACTCCTCATTACCACTACTAACAACAGTTAACCTACTAGGGGTGGAAGACATACTCTGCTCTCACCCCATATAAGTCACAGACTGAAATAATTACACTTTTATCCCTTGATATAGTATGTGATACACATGCGATAATGTTAGCACTTCCACCAGGCTTCAATTCAATAGGGTATCCCTTAGGTACATTGTATGTATGTGAGCCTACAGTTATATTAACTACATACCATGACTCATTGTATTTAAGTACCTCAATATAGTGATTTAGCGTACCATCCTCATAGTAGTCAACTATAACTGTAAAGGAGTTATCAAGTAAAGTATATGTAGAGCCGGTATTGTTAATACGAAACATAATACATGTATCGTTTACTATAGAAGCATTAGATATTACTAGTACCGGTTTTGATAGATAGTGATCCTTTTCAATATTCTTAACATAATTATTTATTGTATCCATGTATGTAGTTAAGGTATTAAACACTATAAATAGCGTAATTAGCATAAGCCCAGCTATAATAAATGATGTAATTGTTAAAGCTAATGCCATTAGAGTCACCTAGGTGTTAGCGAGAACTCTACTTGAACACTATTACCGTTAGCTGTTGTAAATTTAAAGAAGTATGGTGGATCTATATTTGTTGAATTGTATATTACTATCTCTATTGTCTCACCTGGATCAAATACGTCATTAACTACACCTAACTCTATATACTTCCATGAACCTGAACCTGTCGTAGCAGAAGCATTATATGGGTAGAATATTGCACTACCTACTCTACCAAATATAACTGTTGCTTTATCTATTGAGTAAATTGGGTAATCACCAATATTTTTGAGGTATATTATAAATGAGGAATCTGTTTCATTAAATGTAGCATAAACGAAAACAAATCTCTCACTCATAGATCTTGCCATTTGCGATGATATTATACTAATTTTACTCTGAAACAAGTTCATTTTTGGGATAAGAGTAGATGCTAACAGTAGAGCTATTGTAACTCCAATGAAGAGTAGTATCGCTTCAGCTATAACGTTAGACAACCCCTTCCTAAGGCTACTAAGTGTTTTCATGAATATTTTGCCTCATAAGCTTCTTTATAACTAACTCCTCAAGTTTAGAATCTCTTATGTTAAATGTTTTGCTCAGAGTGTAGAGGAATGATATTTGATCTTCAATACTAATTCCCTGACTTTTCATGTAGTTAGCAAGCTCTACAATTTTAATTAATGCTTCACCAGCGTTTCTCTCTAAAACTCCGGTATCAATATACCCCTTAATTAGGGATATTGCTTGCTTTCTATCCATTCTTTCTAACATGTTTAATGCTAAAATTAATAAGTCGATAAACTTACTAGGTGGTAGCTGGGAGTTACCTACATATCCCGGGTTACTCCCCAGGGTACCTGTTTTTTCTCGATCATTAACACCTTTCATATTAAGCTCTACCGTTTTAGGTGCTTTAAGGACATTAAATGGTGATGATGCTTCTGCTAAAGCCTCCTTGAATTCAAGAACTACACTTTTTAAACTCTCATTTATAGTTGATAGCTCTTTTCTCAACTTACCTATTTCTTCCTCTAATTGGTCAATACGTTCTACTAGTTCGCGTGGTACTTCAACTTTTACCTGTGTGGGCGTTAATTCTGTTTCTTTAGGTGCTATACTTGCCTGGTTAGACTGTACTGTATGTGTATTTGGAGTCTGAGGAGCAGACGGTATTATTGGAAGTTCTTCTTGCTCTTCTGATGCTTTTTTACCTGAAGTTTCCTCCCTAGGACGCTGCATCATCAACTTAACTTCCTCTGGAAATTCGGGAAGCTCTGTTTCTGGAGTTGTAGCCGGCTTCTGCGTTAAGTAGCTAGCACTACCCCCATACTTAGACTCTATAGTGCGAATTATTGGGTGTATTATTATACGGCATAGTGGGCAGTTACACTTCCACTTCAAGGCTTCAGCCTCATCCGGTATAGATATAACTATGTATTGTTCTAAAATATTTTTCTCGCTAATAGCAGGTGTGTTAGATATTACCTATATTATACATTTTGTTGAATTGACATGTAATGTTTTTGACATATTAGAAAGTTAGCTCTTAATACTACTTACACCAACTATTACCAAGTGGACTCCAAGAAATAAGAGGAATAATCCTAAACAGAATAATGCTAGTCTAATGTAGAAGTTGTATAGCGATGTACCAATATTAGACATGTATACCATAGCGAAACCACTAAGAGCAAATAGTATACCCAGTATTATGCATAGGATTATAACTAGCTTTACTATTCTATTGGAGGACATAGTGTTACCTCACTGAGACTACTATTAAGCCTACCTTAGTGAGGTTTCCAGGTATTTGGAAAGCTCCATCAAATACTAAAGTATCTGCTACTTTAATACTTAACTTAACGTTATCACCTGGTTTAAGTGTTAAGTAGCCTGGTAGTAGTATTACTATGTAGCCTTGTTCACCATTAGTGAGATAGTAGTCGCCATTACCCTTAATAATTGATGTAATAGTTAAATTCCTCAAGTTTAATGCTATACTCCAGGGGTTAATTTCATAGTATCTATTTGTTTGAGGATCCTTCACTCTAATATAAATGTCAGGTTTAGAAGGGTAGGAGAGGATTAAGTCGAGATACTCTACTGGTACTTTACTACCTTTACTAACTGATAGTATTATTTCACCATCTGGATTAAGTTTAACATAGCCTTTAATATTACTGATAAATTCTATTAGGTATGGTCTATCAGCTATATGATTGTATTCATCATCTACTATTATGTGTAGTCTACCATACTCATCAATATATACTATGAAGTCAACGTACTTCTCTTCAACACTACCACCATTATACTCTCTGACCTTAATACTACCTGAGCTAAAATGTATAGATGTTTTACCAAGTAGTGTTACATCATCACATATATAGTAGTGGTTTACTCCACGAATATTGATAAAGCTATAGCTATAATCATCCCCTATACTAAGGTTAACATTGATATTACTAGCTCTAAGATCTACCGATTTACCAGTTACTGATATGGGTATAACTATACGCCAAACCCTATTACCATCATAGTATAAGGCTATTGAACCAACATTTAGAGTTCCTGTAGTACCATACTCGAAGATACTAGAAACATAACTGTAAAGTATGAAACCGAATATTACAGCTGTAGAAATGAAAGCCACTAGAACTATAAGTGTTTCCTGATTAACAATACTGGTAGGTGTATTGTATATGTGTTTGTAGGAGAAAAAAATAGTGGTTTGCTTAGACATTGTTTTGCCCGTTACCTTATACCCTTAGTAGGGGTCTTAAAATTTTTAGCCTACATCGAGATCAACATATTCACTATCTAGATTTGGTGGTACTATTCTCTCAACAGCTAAGGGGCTACCAGTTGCAGGCTTTACTTCAACAATAATTCTACTATAGGCAACGGTTTGGAATGTACTATCAGTAACGTTTAATACGAGTAATACTAGTTCGCCAGGTTCTAGTAGGTTATCTGGTGTAGTCTCATCTGTTCTAACATATAGCCATGTAGCTTCTAGTAAGTTCAACTTTTTATATGCCGTACTATTAAAATCTTTTGTTATAGTGTATGTGGTACCAGTAACTTTTACGAATCCGTTATCTGTATGTTTAGCTGCTCCATCAGGTCTTATTATTGTTATTGAGATTGCAGTTTTATCTAGATCTATTGGTCTAGCTCCAGATGTTAGCTTTATTGGTATTGCTACTAACTCTAACCATCTATTATTTATATCTACCGAGGCTACTACGTTTCCAGATATATCTAGTGCTCTAGTGCTCTCCTCGTACGCTCTTGCTATTACCTCTTTACTCTTCTGTGTTGTGAACATACCCATATTTAGTACTACGAATGCTAGCGCACTAGCAACTAGTACGAATGCTATTAATACTATAGCTGCCTCTATACCTACAATACCCTTCTTTCTCTTAGACTTCCTAGTCATACTCATACACCTTAGCCATGTTAAGTTTAGTTAGCTAGGCTATTTTAGACATATTATTAGTTTCGACTGGTAGCCGATATAGTGTATTCATTGTTTGAATTGACTCTTCGACTAGTAGGCGTAGTACTTGTGGGGTAGCTTCATATAGTTACTCTCAACTATAAATTACTTAGTGGAGAAGTAGTCTAGCTGAAGATGCTAATTAACTTTTAAGTGTGTGGATGTGGTAGCTCTTGGATAGAGTTCGAGTACTTAGTGAGATTACGAAGCGTATTAGTGTTTTAAGGGAAGTTGACTCAGCTATTGATATTGCTAGGGGCTGGCTTCAACTACGTATATTAATCGCTATTGGTCTTTTAGGTGGAGCTGATGTTAATAGTATAGTTTCACTACTTAATGAGAGAAGGAAATCAGTACTTGATGCCCTCCGTAAAATGAGGGAGAAGGAGCTTATCAATATAAGTAATGGTGTAATTCTGTTGAGTAGTAAGGGTGAAAAAATATTCAATATAATTACCGGTATTACAGGTTTCAATACTAGTAGTCTTAAAAGTACCCTTACACATATGAACATATATGATAGACCAGTATATGATGTTTATCGTGATCTTACACGCTCATTCTACTTATATGATGCTATTATAGCTTTAGGTTCATCTAAAAACCACGAGTTACCACTAGGAACACTCGCATATATTTCTAGGATTAGTCCTGAAGTTCTCGACGATTACCTTAAGGTATATACTTCTCCACCAATTAAACTGTTGAAAAGAATTACAAGAACTAGTAAAATACTATTTCTTAAGCGTAATACAGTCTACTATAGATTAACAGGTGATGGAGTTAAAGTTTACCATAGACTACCAGACTATGTTAAATATAAGGGTAGTATATGTGCACGTATACTAAGATTTATAGCGCGTAGTGGCCATCCCAGAATGGTCTTAAAGCGTATAGCATTTATAACATCCATAGGATCAGCTATAGCTATGACTCTAACGTTAATCTTTAGTAGCCCCCTCTCTATAGTCATAATGGCTACATGGATTTTACTCATAAGCTTCCTAGCTTTACTAGTCGAAATAACCTACTAGTAATAAATTTAACCTCACAATTAGAGATAATAATTGAGTAATATAGTGTAGTGTTAAGTTTAAGGGCGTCGTGGGGAGATTGAGAAACTTGATGGAGAAGGGCTTAAACAGTATTATGGAGGATCCAGTACTGAATATACTTAGGGAGCTTATGTATGGTGTAGCTAAGGATTACCGTGTAGTAAATGTGGAAATTAATAGAGGGGACGATGAGATAAAGATTACATTTAGGCTAAGACCTCTAGTTGATACAGCAACTATACCACTCTGGAGGCTACTAGATCTTGAGGAGAGAATTATGAGAAAGCTTAGTTTTGAAGCTCTATTCTCTCACTCTAGAATAGGGCTAGCTGAAAATGGGGACATGATCATAACATACATTTATAGAAAAATAAATTATAAGTAGAGTTAGAACTTGACCTCCATCCTATCAACAACTAAATACTTGATGTGGTCTAATGATGAACTAATGGTCATATATGTTCCTTCTAAAGTTACGTAAATGATTAATGTAGGTTTGGGAAAGTAGTACCATACATACAATTACACATGTTTGCAGCTAACTTTGAGTGTTAATAGTTTTTTGTAAGCCTAAACTATAATTTACCTACTGGTGTAGTTATGAAGTGCCTCGCCAAACATCAGCTTAGAAGGTATTTAGCGGAACTCCATGGTAAAAGATATAGTGCGTACAAGAAGTTGAAGAGTATAGTTATAGATTACGGTGTTGCAAAAGCTATCTTTACTAGGATACAGGGTGATCCACATGCACCACCATCAATTATGGAGATAACTATACCATCCTCGATACATGGTTTTCCACAAGAGTTTCTTAAGGATAAGAGCGTAGTTGCATTTACAGACTACATAGCTAGAGTACTATATAATGTTACGAGGAGGCATAGTAGGAAGTGTGGTTCAGGTTATAGCTGTTTTATAGGGATACCTAAACCCAGTTCTAGAATTCTATTAAGGTCTTGTGTTGAGGTGGGAGTGGATAACAGCATTATCTTGAGATTGTATATCGGCTTACCCGCTAAAGGTAGAAGAATTCTAGGAGATAAAGCTAAAACACTACTATTAGAGGTGGTACCTGAAGTAATTAAATCAATACTAAAATTGCAGAGTGGAGTAGATGAAATTAAGCGTCATATACAAAACTATCTTGATCAGGAGTATCTTAGACAGTGGCTTTATAGAGAGGACTATCTATTCTTTATTGCAGATAACAGTATTTTACCTAGAGAGTCTAGTCTATCTGATAAGCCTATGGCTAATGCTGTACCATTTAAATCTCCTAAAACCCTTAAAGTTCAAGTTAGACTCCCTAGCGGTAGAGTAGTTACTGGTATGGCTGTACCTAAAGGTTTAATTGTAGTTACTGGTGGAGGATATCATGGTAAAACAACACTTCTTGAGGCGATTCAGGAGGGAATATACAACCACGTTGAAGGTGATGGTAGAGAGTTAGTGGTATCAAGAAAATATACTGTAATAGTTAGAGCCGAGGATGGACGTATAGTATCACATGTTGATATATCAAGTTTCATAGGGGAACTACCTATAGGTAAAGATACATCTGATTTTACAAGTCTAGACTCTAGTGGATCAACAAGTATGGCTGCATCAATTAGTGAAGCTATTGAAGCTGGTGCTGAACTACTACTCATAGACGAAGATACTAGTGCTACAAATCTATTATACAAGGACAACACCATGAGTAAGATTATTAGAAAGGAGCCAATTAAACCATTAAGTCTACAAATTAAAGATATAATTCGTAAAGCTAACTTAGGAGTCGTAGTTATTACTAGTGCTTCATCAACATTCATTAACCATGCTGATAAAGTTATACTTATGGAAAACTATCTACCAATAGATATAACTGAACACGTGAAATCCCAAAGGGATAGTGAACTACAAAAAACATTACACTATAAGTTACCTAGGAAAAGACTGTTCTACGGTATTAAAGGTTTAGAAAAGGTAAGGGTAAGAGGGTTTAAAATAACCACTAAGTATAGTGATGGCACAATATTCGAACTAGACTTAACATATTACCCTAGAGTAGTTGAGAAGGGTCAAGTAAAGTTCATTGCACATGTAATTGAGAAGCTTAGTAACTTAAAGAAGCCTATGGAGATCCGCAAATTGATAGACTATGTGAATAGATTAGTTTTTGAGAGAGGTTTTTCAGTATTTGCTAAACCCGTACCTCCAGACCTAACAGTAGCTGATGGGTTTGATGTAGTTTGGACTCTAAATAGAATGTATAATGCCATATTTATACAAAAGTAACAAGTGAAATCTT
>DQVH01000127.1 GCA_015661855.1 Desulfurococcales archaeon | reverse complement strand
TAGGATTAGAAGTAATCTATGGCGATACAGATTCACTATTCATCAAGTACGATGAGGTAAAGATTAGAAAGTTTATCGAAAGGGTTGAGAAAGAGTTAGGATTTGAAATTAAAGTCGATAAAATATACAAAAGGGTATTCTTTACAGAAGCTAAAAAGAGGTATTGTGGACTCCTAACCGATGGAAGAATAGATATTGTAGGTTTTGAAGCAATAAGAGGTGACTGGGCTGATATAGCTAAGGAGGTTCAGGAGAAGGTTATCGAAATAGTGTTGAAGGAGGGTAGTGTAAGTAAAGCTGTAGACTATGTAAGAAACATTATATCAATGCTTAAACAAGGTAAAATACCTATAGATAAACTCATTATATGGAAGACTCTAACTAAAAGATTGGAAGAATATGCTGTTGATGCACCACATGTTGTAGCAGCTAAAAGGCTTATAGAGGCTGGTGGTAGGGTAACAGTTGGTGAGAAGATAGGCTATGTTATAGTTAAAGGTTCCGGTAAACTATCTGAGAGAGCTATGCCATACTTTATGGTTAAACCTAACTCAATAGATGTAGACTACTACATTAATAGACAGATCATTCCAGCAGCTCTCAGGATTTTAGAGTATTTCGGTGTTACAGAGAGAACACTAAAAACTGTAGCTACGGGTATTCAGAGAACACTATTCGACTTCTTTAAGAGGTAAAATGTAATGCTAAATGAAGTATTAGATAGAGCTAGAGATGTTATTGTTAATAGTAAGTATAGAGAGGCCGCTATAATACACCATGATGATGCTGATGGACTATGCTCAGCAGCATTAGCTAAGATAGCTCTAGAAAGACTAGGATACACAGTTAAACTTGTCTGTTTGGAAAAACTATTTCCACAAGTCATCAGTTTAATTCATAACAAGTTTAGCAATAAACTAATAGTATACACTGATTTAGGATCACCACATACAAGTATAATCTCATCAAATATTACATGCCAAAATGTAGTAATTATAGATCACCATGACCCAGAAGTTGTAGAACATAGCAATATGGTTCATATAAATCCGGAGTTGTTTGGCTACTCTGGAGAGTTTGATGCAACAGCATCTACAATGACATATATCCTATTCCGTAGAATACTTAAGGATATAGAGCACTATGTACCCCTAGCACTTATAGGAGCTTCTGAAGCCCCCGGACCACCGAGAGGGCTAAATAGGATGGTGTTAGATGAAGCTACTAGTGCAGGTAAGGCATACTATAGAGATGGTAAAGTTTATGTAGATTTTCACGGCGTTAAAAAGTCTACCATAGAATTGTCATCTAAACTTACAACTTTAGGGTCAATAGGGTACTACATGAATGGCCCTAAAAGGGCTATAGAGGTTTGTATTAGGGGATTTAATTATAGTGATGAAGTCTTCCTTAGAGAACTTGAGAGTATCAAGAGGAGAGTGTTTAAAGAGGCTACTACTATAGCATTTAAGCGTTTGGTTAAAGGTAGATATATTCAATGGTTTACTATAGGTAAGCTATTCTATAACATTGGTGCTAAAAGTATAGGCCTATTATGCTCATACATTAAGTATAAGTCGTTTATTGATGGTGATAAGTATATTTTAGGGTTTATGGACTTAAATCCTGTAATACCGGGCTTTACAGTACTTAAAAACCAATATGTTAAGGTTTCGGGGAGGGTACCTGAAAAGTTAAGTCAGCAGATTAAGAGTGGCTTTATGCCTTCACTTTCACTAGTTATGGCGAAGGCTGCTAAGAGGGTTAATGGTTTTGCTGATGGCCATACCTATGCGGCTTCAGGTATTATACCTAAAGGTTTTGAGGAGAAATATGTAGGTGAAATGGAAAAACTCATAGAGGTGTATAAAGGTTTAGGAAAGTACCTCATTAAATGATAGAATTATCATGTTTAATGGCTTCTTAGTAATACCACCTATTCTTGCACCTATAATTACTTTAATGTTTTTCTCTAATGCCATATCTATTACCCTTTGTGTTATAACACCATCCATTACTATAGCGTAGACTTTACCAGCCTCTATATTTGGTAATTCTGTTACTAGATTTCTCACAGGCATTTCTGTAATTATATTCCATTTTTCATCGTAAAGTTTAGCTTTTAATGTACCCTCAAGTTCCTTAATAACCTTAATTACATTGTCAGGTATATTGATTGTTATTGCTTTCTCCTCCTTCCTCACTATCGGTTGGGTTTCCTCAGATACTTTCCCCTTTACCTTTTTAATGTAGTTTCCAACTGGTGTAGCGTTTTTGAGTGCCTTGTTAATCTCTTTACCCGTTAACTCTTCAACTTCTTTACCTGGAGGAGCACGTGCTATATAGTCTATTTTTGCTACTTTAAGTAGCTCTTTAAGTATTAAATCTCCTCCATGATCTCCATCTAGAAACGCTATAACCTTTTTAGTTTTACATAGTTTAATTATTGTTTCTGGTATTTTTGAACCTGCACCTTCAAGTGCTATAACGTTTGTGTATCCGTACCTTAATAGGTTTATTACGTCAGCTCTCCCTTCAACAAGTATTATTGTATCTGAAGTGTCAATATCTGGGCCTGCAGGTAGGTTCTCAGGACCGTAAGTTACTAGTTCTGGTGGTTTTACAGATTTTGATATCTCCCTTAGTATCTCCTTTACGTCGGGTGCTTTCTCTCTTACTAACTTCCTTAGTATGTCTTTAGCTCTATTGACAATCTTCTTTATCTTTTCAGCTCTTAAATCGATTATTTCCTCTACAGATATTTTTGCACTATATGGGCCTATTCTATCAACTATCTCTATTAGTGCTGCTAATAGTGCTGTTTCAACTCTATCTAGATTTGATGGTATCGTTATTG
>DQVH01000082.1 GCA_015661855.1 Desulfurococcales archaeon | reverse complement strand
CTTCACTATCTAGAGTTTACCCGTTAAACTGTTACTAAGGAAATCAGATATTTAATGTTAAATCATAACCCCAATTAGGGTTCATAGCCGTCACCATTCATCACACTACACACTTTTATTTTTACACTACTCGATATAAGCTTAACGTAGAGGAGAGAGGGAATGGTGAGAATAGCTGTAGTAGATATAGACTTATGTAGGCCAAGTAAGTGTAATAGAGAATGCTATCGATTCTGCCCCGGAACGAAAACTGGAAGAAAAATAATAGAATTCATAGAGGGAAGGAAACATCCACTAATACATGAGGATACATGTTTAGGTTGTGGAATCTGTATTAAGAAGTGTCCATACAATGCTATAACCATTGTTAACCTTCCTGACGAGTTAGAAAGGGGGTGTGTTCACAGATATGGGCCTAACGGCTTTAAACTATATAAACTACCTATACCAAAACAGGGTAAAGTAACCGGTGTTATAGGAAAGAATGGTACAGGTAAAACAACATCAATAAGGATATTAGCTGGGGAAATAAAACCAAATCTAGGGTTAATAGAGCAGGAGCCTTCATGGGATGAAATCCTGAGATTCTTTAGGGGATCAGAATTACAGACATACTTTAAAAAGCTGGTTAATGGGAAAATTAGAGTAGTACATAAAATACAGTATGTAGATAAAGTACCGAGAATAGTGAAAGGCTATGTAGGTAAGCTACTGGAAAGAGTTGATGAGCGAGGACTACTTAAGGACATAGTAGATGATTTAAGGTTAAAACCAATACTTGATAGGAAGCTAAGTCAGCTTAGTGGCGGAGAATTACAAAAATTCCTCATAGCGGCAGTTCTAGCCAAAGATGCTGACCTATACTTATTCGATGAACCATCAAGCTATCTAGACGTTTTTGAGAGAATACGTGTAGCTAGAACGATAAGAAATTATACTTTAAAGTATGGTAAAAGTGTAATTGTAGTTGAACATGACCTAGCGGTGCTGGATTATCTATCCGACAGCATACATGTGATATTCGGTGTACCCGGAGTATACGGTATAGTGTCAAACCCCTATGGTACAGGTGTAGGTGTAAATAACTTTCTGGAAGGTTTCTTACCTGACCTAAATATGAGAATAAGATCTGAACCCATAAAGTTTAGAATTAAACCACCAACAACAACCTGGCCTTCAGAGAAAAGGATTTTAGCATGGACTAAGATTGTGAAAAAACTAAATGGGTTTACACTTAGTGTTGAAGAAGGTTATGCACATAGAGGGGAAATTGTGGGGATTCTAGGGCCTAATGGGATAGGTAAAACCACCTTTATCAGAATTCTTGCAGGAGAACTTCAGGCTGATGAGGGTACTGTCTACAGCTTTGTTAAGGGTGAGGGTGTTAGCGTCAGCTATAAACCACAATACATAACTCAGATATTTAGTGAAGATAATACTGTTAGAAACGTACTTGAAAAAGCAAATAGGGAGGCTTTAACTCCAGGTTCATGGCTACACCACGATGTAATTGTAAGTTTAGGGGTAAACAAACTCTATGATAGATATATAGGTGAGCTTAGTGGTGGAGAGTTACAAAAGGTAGCTATTGCAGCGTGTCTTATAAGGAATGCAAATATTTACTTACTTGATGAGCCATCAGCATACCTTGATGTTGAGGAGAGGCTAGCTGTAGCTAAAGCTATTAAGAGAGTAGTTGAGCAAAGAGAGGCTGTAGCATTCGTAGTTGAACACGACCTTATAATTCAAGATTTCCTAGCAGATACAATAATGGTCTTTAGGGGTAAGCCTAGTATCGAGGGTATAGCATTAAAGCCTATGAACCTAAGGGATGCCATGAATATATTCCTTAAAGACCTAGGTATAACGTTTAGGAGGGACCCTAGAACATATAGACCAAGAGTTAATAAAGAGGGAAGTTATTTAGATAGAGAGCAGAAGAGGCTAAACGAGTACTACTACGTATCCATTTAAACTATTTCTACATGAGAAACTTTACACAGACATCCATGTTCAAAAGTTAAAAACCAATTTAACGTAGAAAAACTTAATAGTAACCACACTTTAGAGTGCAATGAGGAACTTAATGAAGGGTGTTTGGGTTATGGGTGAACGAATTACAGTTAGCGTTATAAAAGCTGATATAGGATCATTAGCAGGCCACCATATAACACATCCAGATACATTAGCGGCGGCAAGTAGGGTACTAGCAGAAGCTAAAACTAAGGGGCTACTAATAGACTTCTATGTAACACATGTAGGTGACGACCTAGAGCTTATAATGACTCATAAGAAGGGTGTTGACCACCCCGATATTCATGGTCTTGCATGGAATGCTTTCAAGGAGGCTGCAAAAGTAGCTAAGGAGCTAAAACTTTACGCAGCAGGACAGGACCTATTGTCAGAGGCATTCTCAGGTAATGTTAGGGGTATGGGACCTGGAGTAGCTGAAATGGAGTTTGAAGAAAGACCAGCAGAACCAATAATAGTTTTCATGGCTGACAAAACCGAGCCAGGAGCATTCAATCTACCACTATTTAGAGTATTTGCAGATCCATTCAATACTGCAGGACTAGTAATAGATCCGAAGATGCATGATGGCTTTAAATTCGAAATACTAGATGTATATGAGGGTAAAGCTGTAACACTAAATGCCCCCGAAGAATTATACGATATACTAGCTTTGATAGGTACTCCTGGAAGATACATTATTAAGAGAGTGTATAGGAAGAGGGATAACTTAATAGCTGCAGTTGTTAGTAGTGAGAGACTTAACCTGATAGCAGGTAGATACGTAGGAAAGGATGATCCTGTAGCTATAGTTAGAGCTCAACACGGATTACCAGCTGTAGGAGAAGTATTAGAGGCATTTGCGTTTCCACACTTAGTAGCTGGGTGGATGCGTGGAAGCCACTTTGGACCATTAATGCCTGTAAGTCAGAAGGATGCTAAATGTACAAGATTTGATGGACCACCAAGAATAGTTGCTCTAGGATTCCAGCTATGTAAGGGTAAGCTTATAGGACCAGCAGACCTATTCGATGATCCAGCATACGACTATACCAGAAGGAAGGCTATGGAGATAGCTGAATACATTAGAAGACATGGACCGTTCATGCCACACCGTCTAGGACCAGAAGAGATGGAGTATACAACGCTACCACAGGTACTAGAGAAGCTAAAGGATAGATTTGTAAAGGTAGAGGAAATACCTAGGAGGAGATAATTAAGAGATAAATACTAACTACTACCTCCCCTAAATTCACATATTTTTTAACTGAAGATGTTCCTAACTAGAGTGGAGGTGGTAGATTGTGAAGTTTAAACCCCCGATTATAGCCATCAATTATAAAATTTATCCCCAAGCATTTGGTGAGTCAGCAGTTAAAATAGCTAAGTCTGCTGAAAAAGTGGCTAGAGAAACTGGAGTAACAGTAATAGTTGCACCACCATTAACTGAAATTTATAGGGTTAGTCGTGAGGTAGAAATACCCGTTTTCGCGCAACATATAGATCCAATTAAGTTGGGTGCTGGTACGGGCTATACACCACCAGAGGCAGTGAAAGAGGCTGGGGCTGTAGGGACAATAATTAATCATAGTGAACACCAGTTAAAGGCAACAGACATATTTAAGGCAGTAAATATGGCGAAGAATGCTGGCTTATACACGTTGGTCTGTGCCGATGAACCGGAAATTGGAGCTGCAGTAGCAGTATTTAAGCCTACAATGATTGCTGTTGAGCCACCAGAACTTATAGGTACGGGCATACCGGTATCAAAAGCAAAACCTGAGGTTGTAACTAGAAGCGTTGAACTGATAAAATCGGTAAACAAAGACGTAATAGTATTAACTGGTGCTGGAATTAGTAGTGGTGAGGATGTAGAAGCGGCAATAAGACTTGGAACAGCAGGAGTACTAGTAGCATCAGCTGTAATGAAAGCTAAAGACCCATACAAAATAATCTACGACATGGCAATAAAGGGATTAAAAGCATTAGAGAAACAAGCATAAACATTAATATTTTTAGCCTTAAAATCACACTTTTACCAAATTTTACAGTCTCCAGGGAATTCTTAACTAGAAGAATAGAACTAACAGGAAGTTAGTGTTATTGGCGGCGGGGCCCCCATGGAGACTGGTAGCGGGGGGTGGATTTGAACCACCGACCTCGGGGTTATGAGCCCCGCGGGCTACCTGGCTGCCCTACCCCGCTATGCTACCCCGCCG
>DQVH01000022.1 GCA_015661855.1 Desulfurococcales archaeon | reverse complement strand
GTGTAGTATTGGTGTGTGGGTATAGGTTTTTAGAGAAGTTAACACCTGTTGAAAAAGCTCTCTCACTTATCTTACCTAAATTGGGTATTAAAGTTGCTAGTGAGGTATGTCCAATACTTAGTGCTCTATGTAGAGTTTCTGCTGAAACCATAAGATCACCTATGGATATCCCACCATACAATCGTAGTGCTGTTGATGGATTTGCTGTTAGAGCAGAGGATACTTTTAGTGCATCACAATCAAACCCAGTTGTACTCTCAGTTAAAGGCTATATGGGTGTATGTGATTCACCGAACAAATATTCTTTAGGTAGATTTGAGTGTGTTGAGGTTGCTACTGGTGCACCAATACCTCAAGGAGCAAACGCAGTAGTAATGGCTGAGTACACTAAGAGGATAACTAATAGTAGAGTTGAAGTTTACACTTCAGTAGCACCACTAGCTAACATATCACTTAAAGGTGAAGATCTCAAAAGAGGCGATATAATTATTAGGAGAGGGGAAATTGTAAGACCATGGCATATAGGTTTACTTGCAGCAGCAAATATAGATAGTATCAGAGTTTATAGGAGACTTAACGCTATAGTGGTAGGTATAGGTGATGAACTAGTACCTCTAGGTGGAAGAGTGGAACAGGGTAAAATAGTAGCATCTACAACATACATGGTAGCATCATATCTTATTGAGAGGGGGATAAACGTTACCTCAATAGAGATACTACCAGACAACTATGAGTTGATAAGGAAACGTATAGCTGAATTTCTGGAGAAAGCCGACATGGTAGTTACAACTGGTGGTACTAGTGTTGGCTTAAAAGATTACACTATTAAAGCTGTAGAATCATTACAACCTGAAATCCTAGTTCACGGTTTAGCTATAAAACCTGGTAGACCAACAGGTTTAGCTGTTAAGAATGGTAAGCTAGTTATAATGTTGTCTGGATACCCTGTTGCGGCTTTAACAGGTCTTATAGCACTATTCGATAAAATATACTGTCATATCTATGGTACTAAACCTCAACCCAAACCTAAAGTTAAAGGTAAACTTACAAGGAGAGTATACATCGAACCAGGTGTAAGAGGGTTTGTTAGAGTTAAAGTATACGTAGAGAATGGTGAAGTAAAAGTAGAACCATTAATGCTAACAGGTTCAGGAATACTATCAACACTAATTAGAGGTAATGGAATACTAGTAGTACCTGAAGATCTTGAAGGATATGATGAAGGGGATATAGTTGAAGTCGAACTACTATCACCAATCGTTAACTAGAATCTCAATACTAAATAGAATATTAGTGTAATACAGGTGTTTAAGCTGTGGTTAAGGGTAGAGTAATATTTCATAAACTAGTTACACCAGATGAAGCACTGAAAACACTTAGAGAATATGTAGAGTTTAAACCATTAGGTATAGAGGTTGTTCCATTAGAGGAGTCTTATGGAAGAGTATTAGCAGAGGATATTAGAGCCCCTATAGATGTTCCACCATACGATATATCTACAGTTGATGGTTATGCTGTTAGAAGTATTGATGTAGTAGGAGCTAGAGAGGATAACCCTGTAAGACTTAAAGTTGTAGGCTATATTGAAGCTGGATCTACAAGTAAAATTAGTATAGGTCCATACGAGTGTGTTGAGGTTGCTACTGGTGCACCAATACCTCAAGGAGCAAACGCAGTAGTAATGGTCGAGTATACTAAGCGTGTAGGAGACTATGTAGAAATATTTAAACCTGTAACTCCAGGTGAAAACATATTCTTTACAGCATCAGACGTTATGATGGGTGAAACAGTAGTTTACAGGGGGACACGTATAACACCACAAGTTATAGGTGTATTAGCTGCACTAGGAATTAGGTACATTAAAGTGTATAAGAGGCCGAGAGTAGCAATAGTATCTACAGGTAATGAGCTTACTGAGCCAGGTAAACCTTTAACATACGGTAGAATATACGATGTTAATAGCTACACCTTGTACTCACTAGTACTTGAGGATGGTGGAAAACCAAACATACTAGGTATACTACCAGATGACTATAATAGGCTAATGGAAACTCTAACTAAAGCGTTAAAGGAGTATGACGTTGTAATAACTAGTGGTGGTACTTCAGCAGGTGTTGGAGATTTAGTATATAGAGTACTCAATGAGCTAGGTGAACCTGGAGTTATAGTTCACGGGTTAAATATTAAACCTGGTAAACCAACAGTGATAGCCGTTATAAATGGTAAGCCTGTATTCGGGTTACCGGGATACCCTATTTCATGTATTATAAGCTATAACCTCATAGTCAAACCGTTAATTAGAGCTTTATCTGGTTTAGGTAGTGGAGAGAGAAGGGTAGTAAAAGCATATTTAGCTTCAAGAGTTTATGGAGCTAAAGGTAGAAGAACGATAGTACCAGTATCACTAATTAGAAGAAGTGATAGATGGATAGCATACCCTCTAACCATAACTAGTGGAAGTATATGTAGACTACTGAAATGCGATGGATACATAGTGATACCTGAGAATACATTACAGTTAGAGGAGGGTAGTAGTGTAGATGTAAACCTCTATACTGAAGGTATAGTAGGTGTAGATTTAGAGTTCATAGGTAGCCACTGCTTTATAGTTGAAAGAGTACTCGATAAACTTAGGGGGAAATATAATGTTAGACTATTAAATGTTGGTTCAGTAGGAGGCCTAATAGCTATTCGTAATGGTGAAGCCGATATTACAGGTATCCACCTATTAGATGAGGAAACCGGGGAATACAATATCCCCTACATTGAGAAGTATGGGTTATCAAATATTGTAGTTGTTAGAGGATACTATAGAGAGCAGGGTATTATTGTTGCTAAGGGTAACCCATTAAACATAAAATCGTTTGAGGACATTATAGAGAAGAACATTAGATTTATTAATAGGAATAGGGGTTCAGGTACACGAGTACTAATTGACCTACTAATAGCTGATATCGCTAGGAGGAAGCATCTAAGCTTTAATGAGGTTACAAGTAGAATTAATGGCTACTGGATTGAAGCAAAAACACATTCAGCTGTAGCATCAGCAATCAAGTATGGTAAAGCAGATGCAGGTATAGGGTTAAGAGTAGTAGCAGAAATGTACAATCTAGACTTTATACCCATAAGGAGTGAGGAGTATGATTTCATTATACGTAAGGACGCATTAAGTAAGAACTGTGTTAAAGAGTTTCTTGAAATACTTAGATCAGACTGGCTACGTAAAGTAATAGATAATACACCAGGCTATAAAGCTAGAAGTGATATGGGAGAAGTAGTAATAGAGCTTTAAAGCTACATTAGGATATAAATTAAATACAATATTAACCGCCACCACCTGGAGGGAAAATCGCTATTTCAGCTCCATTATCTACCTCAGTTTTTAACTGTTTAAGTAAGCGTATGTTAATTCCATTAACTAATATTAAAATTTATCAATGTTTCCACGTATAACCTCTTTAAGATCTGGTATTAAATTTATGATATCACCTACTGTTACCTTATCCCTTTCAACCTCTATGATTTTCTCTTTCCATCTAAGTTTCTCTCTTAGAAACGAATAGACCACCACTTTAACTCTCATTTCATTCTCCACATGCTATGTTTAGTGTTTAATTTATAGGAGAAAAAAGGTGTTTGGAATTCATTTTTGGTTACTAAGTGGGAGTAATTAAAAGGTTTACTACTCTGGTAGTAATCCCTCTTCTTCCAATCTGTCTGCTAACCACTTTAAGTCTAGTTTCTCCAATTTAGCTCTTGTAGGTCTACCATCCTTCCATCCACGTACCTTATAGTATTCATTCAGCATTTCACCTAGCTTTGTAACATAGCCTTTTGCTGGCCCTTCGGGCATTGGTTCTTCTAGTAGTCTCTTTGGTAGTGTATCGTATGTTCTCCCATCACCAAATGATAGTACATTGAATGCTCTTTCAGCATTCCATATTCTCTCACCAATCTTCATTACATCTTCAACTGTATACTTTACACCCATAATAGCTGAGAGTGCTTCAGCAGTATCCTCTACTCCTATAGCGAATGTCGTAAATCTATATATAACCATGCTATCCACTACTGCAAAGAAGTCTTGGAATTCCTTTAATAGTTTAGGCTTATTCTTAGTACTAAATCTATCAACTAATTGTGGTATTCCTAGAACCTCTGGTGCAATTAGGTATGCTCTTAGATGACATCCCCCTCTATTACTTGTAGCATATCCTAGTCCGTGACCTTGTGCTCCTCTAGGATCGTATGCTGGTAGCTCTTGACCTCTAACAATCATAGCTAGTTCTGGTGCACCATACTTTTCTGCTAGTCTTTTAGCTCCCTCAGCTAGGTCATCACCTATACCAGATCTATATGCTGTTCTCCACGTTAACTCTACTATTGCTTCTGGTGAACCCCATTTAACTCTTAAACCACGTAGTTTCTCTTCAGGTATTTTACCTTTCTCTAAAGTTCTAGAAGTGTTCCTATAACATGGCCCATACTTATTGTGTCTAACCTTAACTCATTACATAGGAAGTTTGCTTTAGCAATAGCCTCAAGATTGTCTACTCCACATTGTGCACCATAAGCCCATATAGTCTCATATTCTGGTCCACCACCCTCACCAGTCCATGGTGGTGTTGTTATTCTAGTATATCTTGCACACGCTACTGGGCATCCCCAGCATGCTTCCTCTCTAACTTTCTCCTTTACCAGTATTGTTTCGGCCATTCTCTCCACTAATCTTCTCAGCTCCTGGGAATCTCCTGTTTGAAAGTTTCTCGTTGGAAATATACCATGCTTGTTAATTATGTTCACTAGTACTACTGTACCATAGGCTGGTAGTGCTTGACTTGTTACTGAACTCTTCTTAATTTTATCCATAGCCTCCTTTACAGCCTCTCTAAATACACTTTCATCTGCAGGTTTAGGTTTCATTATTCCACGTACTGCAATAGCCTTCAACTTTTTAGATCCAAGTACTGCTCCGTGCCACCTCTACCTGCAGCTCTATTCTTATCATTCATTATTGTAGCAAATCTAACAAGGTTTTCACCTGCAGGTCCAATACATGCCACTTTAACGTTTTAGCTTCATCCCCTATTTCAGCTTTTAACCCGTCAATTATAGTATCTGTTGTTGTATGAACATCTTTACCCCCATAGGTGATGTGCACATCTAATTTCAGCTTTACCATTATGTATCCATACCCATACAGGTTTCTCTGCAGAACCCTCAACTATGATAGCATCAAATCCTGCAAACTTTAACTCTAGACCCCACTTACCACCGCTTTGAGAATCATGTATAGTGTTTGTTAGTGGACTCTTAGTTAC
>DQVH01000153.1 GCA_015661855.1 Desulfurococcales archaeon | reverse complement strand
TGCCTGATGTGCTGCAAAGCAAGCCCAATTATAGTCTCCAATATCAATACTAGACTTAGAGTGTTTCAGGTCTGCTTTAGCTTCCTCAAACCAGTTTAAAACTTCATCTCTAATAGGCATACTATACTGGATTCCGCTAAGTAGTATTTAGACTTTACTCCTACAATACTACTATAGTGTCTCCAATGTGGTGGAGTGGTTACCTGCAGTGGGTATAGGATTGGGTTGATTTAAGTTGTATGTTGTGGAGAGTGTGTGGTTAGTGTTCTTCTTTTCCTCCTTCCAGTATTCTTATTATTCTGCTGCATATTTCTGTTACTGCTTTAGCTACTGGGCTTTCAGGGTATTTTTGTAGGAATGTTTGGTTTCTACCTGTATACTCGTTTACTCTTGGGTCTAGTGGTATTGACCCTAGGTATTCTATGTTTTCCTCTCTAGCTATTCTTATACCTGCATCTCCCGGGAATATGTCGTAGTATGTGTTGCATTTTGGGCATGTAAATCCCTTCATATTCTCTACTATGCCTATTACTGGTATTCCTAGTTGTTTACAGAATTTTACAGCCTTCCTAACTATTACTCTTGATAGTTCTGTTGGTATTGTTACTACTATTGCTCTAGCATTTCTGGATAGTTGTTGTGCTATTGTTAATACTTCATCACCTGTACCTGGGGGTAAATCTATGTATAGGTAGTCTAGTTCACCCCAGTTTACTCTAGCAAGCATCTCTAGTATAGCTCTACTTTTAAGTGGGCCCCTCCATATTACTGGTGAGTCTTCTGATGGTAGGAGGAATTGTACTGAAAATACTAGTATGTTTAGTGGGCCCTCTACGGGTATAATGTTTCCATTTATATCAGCGAATACACTGTAACCGTTTAAACCCATAATTCTAGGTATTGATGGTCCGTGAATGTCGGCGTCTAGTACCCCTACACTCCTACCCGTCATAGCAGTTGCTACTGCTAGTGATGCAGCTACAAAGCTTTTACCAACACCACCCTTACCACTAACAATAACAATTTTATGTTTAACCTTACTCATACGCTCGTTAATAGCGTTTACAAGCCTCCTATACTCATCAGGTAAACTCACAGTAAAACACCTACAAGCAAACCCCTTAGAATCCCAGGATAACTATGAGTGTATAGTGGATTTAAATTTTGGGTGGAGAGGAGTGGTAGAAAAAAGGATTAATTATTGTTGTTTGGTGTTCGCTCACCTTACTATGTTTTCCTATGTTTCACAATCTCCTTTAGCTCTCTAATTCTCTCCTCAACACTCTTAAGTTCCTCTTGTAGCTCCCTTAAGTCCTCCTCTAGAGCTCTCTTATAATCTTCTAGCATTGCTAGCTCTTCTTCTGGTGTTTGGGGTATTGGTGGTGGCGGGGGTGGCGTATAGTAGTATGGTTGTGGAATATAGTATGGGTATAGTGGGGTTGGTTGCTGTTGCTGCTGAGTATACTGTTGTTGTGTTGGCTGTTGTGTCTGGTATGGTGGTGGAGGTGGTGGTAATGGTGGAGGCGGTATGAATGGTACTAGTCTTCTCAAAAGCCTATACCAGTAGCCCCACATAGTCTAGTATTCGCCTCCACTCAAACCTATCCTACTTTGACTCTAAAGTTTTTGCTAGAGATTCAAGTGTTTTCCTCCAGGTTTCAATCATTGTCTTGTACATTTCGAATAATAGTATGTAGTAGTATGGCCATATAGCCCAGTACGTCATAGTGGTCATTAGTGTTAGTGGGTCATATACTGGTATGTATGGGTATAACGGGTAGTACCATGGGTACACTCTTTACCACCACGGATACCATGGGTATACGGGGTAGTATACTGGGTATGGGTAGGGTGGTGGCGGGTACAGTGGAGTAATGTATGGATAGTACCATCTAGTAATCCACGGCCATAACAGCCACCGGCAAGCACCTCTACCGAAGAGCCATCCAGGTCTCATCCATGGAGGTAGATGGCTAAATGGACCTCTACCAGGCCATGGACTAAGCCAACCCCACCTACCTCTACCACCTCTCCAACCCCAACCTCCACTCCATACCGGTATGACCATACCGTACAGTCACCTCACCTGAGAATTCTGTGTTACTGCACAAAAATATAAATTTTGTGCAGTAACACAGAATAAATAGTTTAACGTTTAACTCTCTACGTTATTGAATGTTTTCAACCGCCATATATGATACTCTGAAAGGTTTTAGAGGTTCACAAATGCCCCCACTTAAACTGTTTACTTGAGGTATCAACTGAGTTGAAAGTAAAGTTTATCCCTTATACACATCCACTACTAGGAGAGAGTTATATTTGATGCCTTAAGAGGTGTTAGGCTGTTGTCGAAGTTTGTACCGTCGATCGGCGAAGTAGCTCTTGAGGAGTTTAAGGGGGAGACTGGTATTAAGGCTATGGTAGAGGCTGTAATGGAGTCCTGTAACTACAGTTGGGGAGACAGTAAATGTACAATACATGCTTATAGGACTTAGAGGTGTGGATTCGCTGAATAGGTAGAAATGGTGCTTGGAGAAGAGTGGTAGCTTTGCTACATATACTGGGTATACCATACGCTATGGCTACTCAGCATCCAGACTCTGCAACTAGAAGAATCACTGCTAACGAGGAAGTTGATGAAGCTGTTAACGACCTATTACCTTTAGAGAATGGTGGATTCGGCTGTGATGAGAAAATGGTTGATTATGAGGGTAAACTAACACCCTATCATCAACCAGAGTGGATTGTTGAAGCACTAGCTAAGGTAGGGCTTGTTCCAGGTGAAGACTATCTTGTAACTCCACGAATCCCCACGGAGAGACTTGAGGATGTAGCTAGACAGGTTATGATTGTATGGGGCTACCTAGTTGCAAACAGGAGGAGCATACAGTATGGTGGTCAAGCAATAAAGTTTATGGTACACCCAATGAGTGAAACCTCGAGAGAACTAGTAGTAGCTCATAAACGAATTTCTAAACTACAGAGGTTTGCTGAAGAGGAGATAGGGCTTACACTTGAAGAACCCGTAAAGATTATACCACTTGTAGAGGATGTGGTAAGACTTATACATATTGATAAGTTGCTAGCTGGATTCCACTCCCAAATATCAAAAGTGGAGGGAATGGTCTACGACTACTATAGAGTATTTCTAGGTAAAAGTGATGCCTCACTAGCCTATGGCCATCTAGCCTCCAGTATAGCACTTGTAATAGCCTTCTCGAGGATTAGTAGATGGGGGTTTCAAGAGGGTGTTCGTGTCTACCCAATTATTGGTGCTGGTAAACCACCCTTTAGAGGCCATCTAGCACCCCATAGTGTAGCCGTTTTTACACAACAGTACTCAGGCTACTATACCGCTACAATACAGTCTGCAATACGCTTTGATACACCACGTAAAGACTATATTAAAACCCTCCAGACACTCAGAGACAACGTTGGTAGAGAGGCTAGACTATTTGAGCCTTCAGATGAAAGTATACTTATAGAGGCTGCTCGAAGAGCTACAGCTGAATATCTAAAGCTGCTAGTGAGGATAACACCACACATCATGGAGGTGGCAGCGAAAATCCCGTCAAAAAGGGATAGACTACCACCAGAAAAGTATGGTAGGGATATTAGTAGCTCGATATGTTTTGCAGCTGACCGTGAGCTCGTAAAGGTTGTTGAGAGGAGGAGTCTACCACTACCACGTGCAATAAAGTTTACAGCTACACTCTACACTATAGGACTACCACCAGCTATAATAGGGCTTGGGAGGGGGCTAGCACGTATAGAGAGAGAGCTAGGAGACTACGCACTCAACTTAACACTAAAGAGTCTACCCCTACTAGAACTTGATGTACAATTTGAACTAATGTGGCACGATCTAACACTAGCTAAAACCTATGTTGGTGAAAAAGTTGTAGAACTCTACATTGAGGATATAAAGCTTTTAAAAGAGTATCTTGGAGTTGACGGTACAGGTGCTGAAGGACGATACAAGGAGCTTCTATGGGAGATTAGAAGGAGAATACCGGAAAACAATTCAGTAGCAAAACTTATTGATGAAGCTGGCAAACTAAGAGGATTCCTAGGCTAAACCAGGTGAACATATAAAATACCCAACCTTAAAGCTACAGATACAGTTTAAAGTGAAATATTAAGGGTTTCAGAGTATCGCCCCTCTATGGGGGGTTTAGAGTACTACTGAAAGCTCATGAGTAAATGTTATTC
>DQVH01000013.1 GCA_015661855.1 Desulfurococcales archaeon | reverse complement strand
TTGGATTATTGAATGCAGCTATTCTTGCACCTTCAGTTATAAATCTTAATGCTAAATCTACTCTTCTCTGTGGTGACACATCTACCGCTACGTGGTATACTATTCCACCATACGCTATTCTTGTTGTTTCCTCTCTGGGTGCAGCATTTTCAATAGCTCTAACTAGTACTTGTATTGGGTTCTCTCCTGTTTTCAAGTATATTATGTCAAATGCTTTCTTAACGATATTGTATGCTAGATGCTTTTTTCCTCCCTGTCTACCCGGCCTCATTAGCTTGTTTATCAACCTTTCCACTATAGGTACTTCGGCTTTACCAAACCTTTTATGTTCATGTCTACCTCCAGTGTGGGGTAACCATACAGGTTTAAGTGATATGTATTTTTTGAGACTAGGGTCTCTTACGTCTACTCCTTCGAAACTCCATTTCCCAAATAGTTTTATCTCTGATGGACTTATAGTTACCTCTTTATCTGCCATAGTATTAGCCCTCTTAGACTGTCTGTTTTTGTTCTCAGAGGTTACTTATAGACTTAACGTTAAATATATTAAGGTAACTTATTAATACACATAGTTTGCTAGTTAAGATTGTGTAGTGGAGGTTTAAGTATACTATGGAATTTAAAGATAGAATGTTAAAAGTTGAAAGAGTAGAAGCATTTATTACACCAACAACACCTCATACAGCAGTAATAGTATGCCACTTAGAGAATGGTAAACAGTTTTACCTATATCATGTCCCATTAGAAATAGTTATAGCATTAAACCGTATTCAGGACGACACATACCATGTAGACAGGGAAAGTATATTCGATTTACTAAGTTTCTTTAAGGAGATACTTAAATCCAATATTGGTGAAAGGCTAGGTAACGTCTACATAGACTACTTAAACCCACAAACGTACCTCTACTCTGCAAGTATAGAGATTAGAATTAATGGTACAATTATAAGAAAGAGGATGATTCCAAGTCATGCAATTTTCCTTGCAGTACTTATGGGTAAGAATGTTTATGTAAGTGAGAGGCTTATTCGTCAACAGGAGGAATTAAGTAAGTAAATTGTCCTACTTTTACCTTTACCTTGTTGGTTTCTGCTTTTTACCCTGTAATAGTGCTTTAAGTGATACACCATTAACAGCTATAACCTTATATCTAACACCTGGAAGGTCTCCTAGAGATCTACCCCTTGAACCACCAATACCTTCAATTATTACTTCATCGTGTTCATCGATGAAGTTTAATGCTCCATCACCAGGACAGAATGCTGTTACTATCTTACCATTTTTTATCAATTGTACTCTTACACATTTTCTTACTGCTGAGTTAGGCTGTCTCGATTCAATACCTACCTTCTCTAATACTATTCCTCGAGCCATTGGAGCACCTTCTAATGGATCATACTTTTTCTTTATATCGAGCATTCTTATTTTGAATTCTCTCTGACTCCATCTAAACTTCAACCTTTTCTTTCTTAGCTTTCTAGCTGCAAATAATCCTGCAGGAGCTTTTTTACCGGGCATACTCTATTCTCACCCTCTTCAGCTGTATGATAGTTACATTTTAGGGTTTTAAAGTTTTAATGTTCATCTCCTATCTAACTATAACTGAATGTACGTCAAAGTATCTTTTCAGTATAAGTCTTGCTCTAGCGACATTTCTACCTGCCTTACCTATAGCTATACCCTTATCTCGTGGATCAACATCCACATAGACTACCTTCTTTCCATCATGTCTTGGTACTACCTTTACTGAGCGTACTCTTGCAGGTGCTAGTGCGTTTTTAGCTAGTTCTTCGAGTTTATCAGAATACTCTACAACTTCAATGTTTTTACCTATAATCTTCTTAATCCTTTTGATATTTATACCATTTCTTCCTATAGCTAACCCCATGTCTCCAGGGCGTACTAGGAATATTATTCTATTTTCATTATTATCAACTATACAGTCTTTAACTACAGCACCCGTTATATCCTGAAATAGTGCAATATATCTCATTTCATCTGGTGTGAGTTTTATCTCAGGCAAACCTTACTTTTCACCTCCCTCCTCGGTTTCCGATTTTCCAGCTAATTCGAGTATTTTTGACTCGCCTTCATCTAATATTGTAATTGCAGATACCATAAATGGTTTACCACAGAGTACTCCTAGATCTACACTAGTTCCCTTATAAATATAAACTGGTATATTTGAAAGTTTAGCATAATAGAGTATATCGCTTTTTATGTTTGGTGGAGCATTAGCTGCAAGTATAACCATTTTAGCTTTTCCGAGTTTAACATACTTTATTGCCTGTTTTGATCCTAGAACCACCTTTCCTGTCTTTAATACCATTTTTAATTCACTCTCTAAAGACACCATGATTATTCACCAATACTATTTCTCTTTTACTCTTGGCGGTTTCATGTAGAGGTGGACTATGCCTGTACCTACAGGTATTATCTGTCCTACTATAACGTTTTCGGCTACACCCGATAATTCATCTACTTCTCCTCTTACAGCAGCATCTAGTAGGTGTCTTACAGTAACCTCAAATGCTGCTCTGGCTAGTACACTTGGTTTCTCACCACTTACTCCATGTCTGCCTATTTGTCTTACCCTACCGGTTTGAGTCATTATATCAGCTACTAGCATTACGTGTCTTATATCAACGTCTAAACCTTGATCTTCTAGTACATTCATTATCTCGTTTATTATTACAGTTCTAGCTGCCTCTATACCTAAAACCGCCTCTACTTCGTGTATATCGTTTGTTATTGTCCTTCTATAATCTACTCCCTCTACTCCAAGAACTCCTGCAAGATTAGATCCATCTGTTACTAGTACGTATTCGTTACCTCTTTTCTGTATTATGGCTCTACGTATTCCCTTTAAGCCCTTTATTTTAGCGTTTAACACTTTATCTCTTAGTTTCTGTATTTTCGTTATTTCACCTGTTTCTTCAAGTTCAATGATAATTCTATACTTGTTTTCTGGATCTTGCATAACCTTACCTACTTTCGTCTTCTCTATAGCTTTTATTACCTGATCTATTGTTACCCCTTTATCCTCCATCATATCTGGATCTAATTCCACTATTATTGCGTTTAAGAATAGGTCTACGTCAACACTTTTAGCTACATTTTCTACAGTTGTTAGTTCTATTTTTCTTGCTACTTCTAATGCTTTCTCTCTACTATACCTATGTTCCTCATCTAAGTATATTGTCATCATAGGTGTTGATGGAGTCTTCTTAGCATCTACTATTTCTATTAATCTTGGTAGTCCTAGTGTTACATTGAATTCTCTTACACCTGCATAGTGGAATGTTCTTAAAGTCATTTGGGTACTTGGTTCACCTATCGATTGAGCAGCTACAGTACCCACTGCTTCACCGGGTTCAACTTGTGCTTTAAAGTACTCCTTTACTACCTCTGCTAGTATTTTATCTAGTTCTTCATCTGTTAATTCAATGTTTTTAAGTTTCTCCTCAAGTTCGTTTAGTATTGAGACTGGTAATACTTCTTTTAGCTTCCAGATTTTCTCTTTCTTCTCCTCTAATGTTAGTGTTTTACCCATTAGGTTACCACCTTCGGTCCTAGTACCTTTTCAAGTATCTTCTCTATATTAACTGCTTTACCGTGATCACTTTTTGCTGGATCTATACCGTCTTCTCCATACCTAAACTGAACTATGCTTCCTAATGGTGTTCTCACTGTTCCATCATATTCCACTCTTAGATCCTGAAGTGCATTTATAAGTCTACGTTGCATATAGCCGCTCTGTGATGTTCTAACAGCTGTATCCACTAGTCCCTCTCTTCCACCTGCTGCATGGAAGAACATTTCTACAGGGCTTAGACCACTTCTAAAGCTTCTCTCCACGAACCCTCTCGCTGCTGGCCCGAGATCGCCTGGTTTAAAGTGTGGTAGTGTCCTATCCTTATATCCTCTAACTATTCTTTCTCCTCTCACCGACTGTTGACCTAGAGCTGCAGCCATCTGTGTTAGATTCAATATGTTTCCTCTTGCTCCGGCACGAGCCATTATATATGCGTTGTTGAATTTATCTAGGTATTCTGCTGCTATTTCGCCTGCTGAATCTCTTGCTTCAGCTAGTACCTCCATAAT
>DQVH01000141.1 GCA_015661855.1 Desulfurococcales archaeon | reverse complement strand
CTATAACCTAGTGTTCCATCCTCTGTTGAAACTAGGATTTCAGCACCTAAACTCCTAGCTTCATTAAGGAATAGTACTTCACTTCTACTCTTAGCTCCAACAATGTATAGTTTCCTCCCATTAACACTACTTACCTCGTGTAAAGCGTATATTAGTGGTGATACTCCGTAGCCTCCACCAACTAGTATGAAGTTTCTAAAGTTTAAATTGAAACCTCTACCGTAAGGCCCTCTAATTATAAGTCTATCTCCAACCCTAAGTCTATGTATAGCTTTTGTAGTTTCACCCCTCATAGCGATAGTTAATCTTAGAATATCACCTCTATGTAGTGATGGACTTATAGGTATCTCTTCGTATCCTGGTAGCCACACCATTACGAATTGTCCAGGCTTAACCTTAACCGGTAGTTTAACTCTAAGATAGAATGATTTTACTCTAGGAGACTCATCAACTATTTTAATTATTGTTGCTGGGTATCTAGTGTAGTTGTCTTGCAATATCATCTCCTGTAATATATCTTCCACAGTAGACACATTTTAGCTTAATAGGGTTCCTACTTACAACTCTAAATTTGGGTTTGATAGGTTCCCTAGGGAGATTACTAATACAGTTGGGGTTTGGACACTTAATAATACCCTCAATTACATCCTGTAGTTTAACTTTAACCTTCCTAACAACCCTATAGTCTCTTATAATGTTTATTGTTGCTGTTGGAGCTATTAATGCTATCTTATTTACCTCTTCAGGTTTTAGCTCTCTATTCTCAACTTTAACAATATCCTTTCTACCAAGCTTACTACTCTCAACATTCATTACTAGTGCTACACGGTATCCCTCTCTACCCGTTATACCTAGAATGTTTAGTACTTGTAGTGCTGTACCTGCAGGTATATGGTCTATTACCGTGCCATTCCTTATCTTAGATACTATTAGTTCTCTACTTGTTTCACTCATTCAATACCACCCATAACTAGTGCTAGTAGTGCCATTCTAACTGGTACACCATATGATGCCTGTTTAAAGTAGTATGCATACCTAGTGTTATCTACTTCTAAAGCTATCTCGTCAACTCTTGGTAGTGGGTGTAGTATCATTAGATCCTCTTTAGCTTTCGATAGTACCTTTAAATCAACTCTATAGCTACCTTTAACCTTCTCATACTCAGCTGGATCAGGGAATCTCTCCTTCTGAACTCTAGTAACGTATAGTACATCTAGTTCATCTATAACTTCATCTAGTCTAGTTGTTTCAGTATAGTCTACACCTTTACTTTCAAGGTAGTCTCTTACTTCACTTCTAACCTTTAAGAGTTCAGGTGATATTAGGTATAGTTTTTTAGGTTTAAACATTGATATAGCGTAGATAAATGATGCTGCAGCTCTACCATACCTTAAGTCACCTAGTACACCAACATTTAACCCTTCAATTCTCCCCCTCTCCCTCCATATAGTGTATAGGTCTATCATTGCCTGTGTTGGGTGGTGTTGTGATCCATCACCAGCGTTAATTACTGGTACATCAGCTATTTCAGCAGCGAATGCTGCAGCACCTTCAAATCTATGCCTTATAACTATAGCGTCAGCGTAGGAGCTTAACATTCTAATTGTGTCTGCTAGATTCTCACCTTTAGCTATAGATGTTGCTTCACTACTTGAAAACCATATTACTGATCCTCCAAGCCTATGCATTGCGGTTTGAAAGCTAAACATAGTTCTAGTACTTGGCTCAAAGAATGCTAGAGCTAGAATTTTATCTTTAAGTAGTTCTAGTCTAGACCTACAATACTTCTCCATAGTCTTTGCTACATTGAATAAGTGTAGTAGCTCTTCAGGTGTAAAATCGGTTATAGCTATGACATCTCTACCCTTAAACCCCACTACACCTCCACCTCCTAATATACTCGGTAACTCTATTGTAGGTTGCTTCATCTATAACTTTAGCTTCGTATAGTGTGTTTATTAGTTCTGAAACTTTAATTACGGGTTTAAGTTTAACATTTAGTTTCTCTAGATTCTCTACTGCACCCTGCTCTCTATCAACAAGTACAACTGCATATTCAACCTTCAACCCTATATTACGTAGCTCCTTTACAGCTCTAGCAATACTACCACCAGTAGTAGCTACATCATCTACGATAACCGTGTTTAACCCTCTCTCAGCACGACCCTCAACAACTCTCCTAGTACCATGAGTTCTCTCCTCCCTCCTAACATATACTAGTGGTAGATTCATTTCATACGCTAGTACAGATGCTAATGGCAGACCAGCTGTAGCAATACCAGCGATAACCTGTGGGTTTAGTTTTTCAACATTTACTCTATAGACTTCAATAACTCTCCTAAACAGTTTAGGGTGTGACGGTATAACCCTTAAATCTATGTAGTATGGGCTTGTAAGACCTGATGTAAGCTTGAATTCACCAAATAGTATACAGCCGTAGCTGTATAGGTCTAGTATTAGTCTACGTATACTACTGTTTAGCATAGGGTTTCACCCACTATACCATTTAAGTTTTTGTGAGTACTCTCTAGCTTTCTCAATGGGGTTACTAGCTGCATATATTCCTCTACCTATAATCTCAAAGTCTGCACCATACTTAATAGCACTTCCAATACTAGCACCTTGAGCTATAACACCAGGTGATAGTATAATCTTACTGCCTCCTATAATCCTTCTAGCTCTAGTGATATACTCTGGCATAGTAGCTGGAAGTATAAATCCGTCAACACCAGCATCCATACTGAGCTTTACTAGTGTACTAAAGTTTCTATTTAAAACCTCCTCAGCACCCCTATGGCTCATAGCGCATACTGAGAATACAGCACCACCTCTACTATGAACCTCATTTACAGCTTCATCTAGTCCTCCACACCTACCTATCACGGCATGTACTATTACAGCGTCGAAACCCATATAGTCAGCGTAGGAGCATAGAGTTCTAACAATATGGCCTACATCAGCAATCTTCAAGTCGGCAATGAAGTAGTAATCTCTATAACACTCTAGAATCTCCCTAATAGAGTCCATACCCAAACTTAGAATTGTAGGTAAACCTATCTTAACACCAACAACGTAGTCTCTAAGACCATCCAGTAGATTCTCTACAGCAACCCTAACGTCACGGGGACTCACACCACTACGTCTACAAACATCCAATGCTAGGATAAGTCTACTATTAATCCTTCTAGCTCTATCAATAAGCCAACTAATACCCCTCGTAAAAGCCCACCCAAACATAGCATGAACGTAACTAATAAACTTTTACCGTTTTCCGCTTATAGGCTATCTCATGTAACCTAGTTTCCTTTAGAAATTGCCTCTAGGTAGGTTCACCTTTCCCTCCATATCGCTAAATTTCATTAATGAACTGCTATAGAGAAATATCTCTCTAGGTTCCCATTTGATAACCCTTTGAACACTATGAAATTTACTAGTGTTCCTAAACATCTAAGGTCTTCAGGTTTTCTACTTCATAGTTCGAGAAT
>DQVH01000051.1 GCA_015661855.1 Desulfurococcales archaeon | reverse complement strand
GTATACATTATTCTATTGTCAACATTATGTATTCCTGCAGTTTTAACAGCTGACCCTAAGGCTATGCCTAGATTTAGAAGTGCCATTACAAGGTTTATATCCGCTATATAGTCTTCTGGTGTTTTTAAACCTAAATCTACTACTGTAGCTCCTATCAATACTACTACATCAGAATTTCTAACATTATCTGCATCACGTTTAAAGAATGCTCCATATTTTTCAGCTAATTCCTCCATAGACTTAGCTAGTTCCTCAAGTTCCTCTCTCCTATTCAATATTAGAATTTTAATATTATCTATCCCCCTAGCTTTTGGAGCAGTCTTAGCTGCTACAGCCATTAACTTAGCTACATCTAGTACACCATCCCTTAGTGCTTCACTCTCACCAATCATACCTACCACCAAAACTACTAGCTAAGAGTGTGAAGGTAAATCTAAATAAATTTAATGTTAAAAGTTCTCCTACATCCAAAGATTCTCCATACTGGCTTGTTGAAGGGGCTTTATCATTAAAATTGATGGTATATGATTGGGTAAAGAAGTATAATGTAAGAGTTCAAGTTATAATATTATTCATTTTAAGCTTTTCTACTATCTTACTGTTATCTTCTTTACAAATGTACACTTTTTAGCGAAGAGGAGTTTGGGTATATGTTTTGGTATTACAACTTCATCTACTAGTTTTACACCCTTAACCTTTTTGTTTAGTAGTTCCCAGTCTACATCGTTATCGAATGTTAGTTTACGTATATTAACGAATAGTATAGCTTTATCAATGTTCTCTAAATCCACTTTCGAAACTGTTAACTCACCTATACTAGTTATAACCTCAAAATCTTTGATACCCTCAACAATAGACTTAATTATTTCTATAGGTTTAGATAGTATTAATGTACTAGCCTTACCAACCTCCCTACCTATTCTCTCACCAGCCTCTTTACCAATAATAGTTAGTGCTAGTATAGCCCTCATAGCCTCATTCATTAATGCACCAACACTCATCCCTAAATCCCTAGCTACTCTTACAAACCTCTCATAGAGTTCAGGATCAAGACCCCTTATCGTAAATGTTTTCTTACTCTCCTCCTCTCTCCCACTATGATTGCACAAGTATGACACCTCAGAGTTACATGTATAACATGTATTACAGAGTATATATGTATTTCTGGTTTTTCACTGTAGTACTAGGTATATGTGTATTATTGTTTCCTTGGGTGTAGGTTTACCTATAACCCCCTTCTATCTACCAGATATACTTGGAGAGTATGACATATGTAATACTGGTTAATGGTCTTTTACCCTATGAGTCTGGGAAAACATGGACTGTTCTAGGTTTAGCTAAGACACTTCAATATTATCGTAGATTTAAAGTTGCATTGTATAAGCCTATTGCTGGGCATTCAGCATGGTATCAGTTTAAAACGATACTTAATAGCTTAAAGTATAATGTTCTTGTAGGGGAGGATGTTGTTAAGTATAGGGAGGTGTTAGGTTTAAACTATAGTTTAGAGTTAATTAACCCGGTGGACTTTCTACTAGCACCACTAAATCCAAAACGATTCACTAATATTATAGAGTACATATCAGCACTAGACAATCAGTTTAACCAGATAGTTATGATACGTAGAAGTGACTATGAATCTTGTTTAACAGAATACTTTATAGTTAGGGAGAACATTGATAGAATTGTACAAGAGTTAAAGTATTGGATTAATAAATTAGCTGAAAAATTTAACCCTGAAAGTATAAGTGTTAAAGACATAATTAGTATAGCTTACTCAGAGAAGACAATGAAGATACTAGACTACTGTCTAAAAGTACTATGTGAGAGTTCTGATATAGTTATTGTTGAATCATTTAATGATGCTGCAGTACCATACTATAACATCCTAGAGAAGATAAACTCTGTCTTCACCGTAACTCCAGGCTATATATTCAAACTTAATACCAATAATTTCAAAAAAGTAGTTAAGAAGCAATATTTAGTGTATGGAGATGTAGGCTTAAGAATGAGTAACATAATATCTAAAGTAAATATTGAGCATATAACCCCTTTACCCCCAGTAGAAACTGTTAACGAGTTATCATCATACTTAAAGGAGTATATTAACAAAATACTAACTTAAAACGAAACTATTAAGAATATTTTAAGATAAATTTATCGCTATAACCATATGTCTTTTAAGCTTAGGGTGTATAATGTAGTGACACATAATGAATTAGAGCTTAAACTATATGAAAGAGTTACAAGGTTCCTTAGAGAGGTAAAGTATAGAGGTATTCGTAGTAGACGAGGTATAGATATATTTGAACGTGTATTATACATCTTCCCCAATAACATTAAGGTAGTAAACTACCCTCGTAGTACTCCTTTAGTAGCATTTAATCCTGGAGCTATAGTTAAGGATGGTTGTCTGCTAGTCTTCCCAAGACTAATATTTGACTACTACTGGTATATTTCCAGTATAGGCTTATTCGTATTAGAGTTAAAAGAGCTTCTAGGAAAATATAATTCATATGCAAATAAAACTTACTATACTAAGATAGTACTTTACCCTGTAGAAAAATGGGAGCTTGTTGGCTGTGAGGATGCACGTGTAATCCTATTCAATAACAATTACCATATACTCTATGTAGCTAGAGAAATAACAAGTTTAGAGGGTCACTATAGGTCTTTACAAGGATACGCTATTTTAGATGAGAAACTAAACGTGATCTCCAGAAAGTTCTTTAAAATAGTACACAATGGTGAAAGCTATATACCTCCCGCTTGGAGGGATAGTGCTTTCCTAGAAATATCAGTAAAAAGAGCATCCTTACTAACACGACCATCTATACCATCTAGTAATGGGCTAATAGAGATTGGATGGTGGGGTGAGGTAGACCTTGATACCGGTAATATTGAATTAGAATCTCTTAAACCAATACTCCCAACGGAAAAATGGGAGTTCAAAGTAGGGTTTTCAACGAATACAGTTAAAATTTCATCTAACGAATACCTTATTGGATGGCACGGTGTAGCAGAAGACTACATCTATAGGAATGGAGTATTAGTCGTATCTCGTGATGGAGAACTTCTTGGTATAACAGATTACATTTTAGAACCTAAAGGACTAGTTGAAGCATATGGTGATAGACCGGGTGTAATATTTGGTGACGGCCTTATACTATACAAAGACTATTTATACTGGATTGGTGGTATCAGTGATTACGCTATAGGAATATTCAGAGTTCACATAGACAAACTATTCGAGAGCATTAAGTGGATTAAAGGTTAAACGCAAAACTAACTATAATTTGTATCTAACCGTTAAACCTATAGTGTTGTAAGTACAGTTCAGGAAATACTTAGACTCTCAATGCGATCATGGATACGAAATAAAGTTCATATACAAAGAGTAAGGCTCAAAGTGAGTATATCTACACTTTTATTCTAACAGTTTATTTTCTGATAGAAATCCATCACACATTAATAGAGATCTATCAGTGTACTTCATTACTCTTGGGTCGTGTGAGACAATTATAATAGTTGTATTGAAGTCGTCTCTAATTTTACGGAATAACTCTAATACCTTTACAGCATTTGACCAGTCCAGGTTTGCTGTAGGCTCATCAGCTAGTATAATTGTTGGTGTATTTACTAGTGCTCTTGCTATAGCTACTCGTTGTCTCTCACCACCTGATAGTCTTGATGGTTTAGCTTTCTCCTTACCCTTTAAGCCAATATACTCCATTACACTTAAAACACGTGCTCTCCTCTCGTTACGTGGCATACCGGCAATAAGTAGAGGTAACTCTATATTCTCGTATATTGTTAGTTCCTCAATTAATCCTAAGTCTTGAGGTATATAACCTACAACAGTATTTCTCAACATTGCAAGTCCATTTTCATCGAGCATGTTTAGATTGTAACCTTCAACTATAACGTCACCACGATCAGGTCTCTCAATACCCGCTATTATCTTTAGTAGTGTTGATTTACCTGAACCACTAGGACCCTGTATCCCGACTATTTCACCGCGCTTTACGCTTAAGTTTACACCTTTAAGAGCTGTAACAACTCTCTCTCCATCAACATAAGTTTTCCATACATCTCTAAGCCAAATGGTGATATCCATACTCATAACATTATACCCTCTCTACTCAACCGTTTATACATGAATGTTAATATGGTATAAGCTACAATAAATGTTAATATTGGTGTAACTAGTTTAAACCAACACTTAAAAGTGATTATTAAAGGTAGTGATATCGTCATGGATATTAGAAGACCATAACATAGTAGTACTCTCCGAATAAAACTCGGTGGTGCACCTGAAACATATAGTCCCCTAAGGGTATTTACAAGTATAAAATTATCCATTAGTATCGCCGATATAGTGGAGGTAATAGTTAAAGCTAAAACAGTATAGTGTGTGCTCAGACTTTCTAAGACATAAACATATATCGCTAAAATAGCACCTGAAGTTAATGCTATAATGCATCCCCTACCTTTAATAAACATTTTAATTCCGGGAATTAGTGATTCAATATACGCCATGGAGTTAAACCTCCAATAAGCCTTCCTACAAAGAGTCTTACTACCGACTCTAAGTACCTATTCGATATTTCCTCAACACTCCAAGACTTGTAAGTTAAAGACACTATAGTATAGTTACCTTTATACGTAGTGAGAGTGATATAGGAGTCTACACCTACACCCCAAGCTGCAAGGTACCTTGCTGAAACATGAATATACACTATATTATTCCTCTTTGTAATCTCATACTCTATTACCTTAAAGAACTCATTCGTCCTTATAAGGTATTCAATAATGGATACTAACTCACTAATATCCCTTTCGACAGTAAATGATACACTCTGAGGTATGGGTAGAGGTTGCTCCTTATACGGGGTGCTAGCTAAAGTATGTGATGTATAAATATACGTAAAGATTAATGTAAGAATTAGCGTAATTATAGTGTTAAGTGATGTATATATACCTATAACCAATGATAGAATGGAGACTACAAGTAAACCTAGTACACCAAGTATTAGAGTAAGTATAGTTGAAGCTGATAATGCTATAACATTCGGTGTTAAACCTGAAAGTGAAGCCTTATACTCTATTACTCTAAGCTTACTAGCTATAACCGATATTGCTGGAACAATCATTATTGAAGCTAAAATTGAGGATAGGATGGCGAAAAATAGGCTCTTCGGTGATGGCACAATAGCACTATGATAATACGTAACTCTCCCACCACTTACAATATAAAGTTTAGATAGCCTCCAATTTATACTAAATAGTCTTTCTACATCACTTTCAGTTAACGTTAGATTATAAAGTATAAGTGTTGATATAGGTTCTCCACGTACTTTAAGTAACTTACATCCAATATCATACTCTAGTATTATAGTGTTTTCAGGTGGAACATACACAGGCTTTGCAGCAACATATCCTTGTATTGGTAGTAAGGGTATCATATTTAATATCATATATTCCTCAAGTACTTCAGGTTTAACACCTCTAATGTGAAGTGGTGTACCATTAAAATTTATAGTGATACTCTTCTCTAAGCTACCAATTATCCCTACATACTTGGATGTTAGAATGTCTGATATAAGCCTTTTATCAACTAGTACTACTGAATAAATACTTAATGTTTCAGAGTTTACTGGTAATTCCAGAACTTCATCAAATACCAGTCTTAGTATTCTATCATACCCTCCACTCCCAACCATTATATTCAGTAACCTTATGTAGTCCAATACCTCTCTTACATCCATAATGGTGGAAAACTCTAATACCACAATATTCTCTTTGAGTTCCGGTATGATATACTCTAAGGAGGCTAAGTGGTAAGTTGTAGTATAAGCTGATAATGCGATAATTAAAGTGAACGAAATTAATGTTACTATCATTGGTGGGGATAGTATAATATGCTTTATAATAACCCAGATAGACTTAATCTGTGCTACTAATGACACAACTGGTGGTATTACTTTATTCCCGCTTCTATATATCATGTGATTTCTTAATAGCCTTGAAAGTAGTAAGGAAACTACAATAAATGAGGTGATGTACAGTACTAGTAGTGCTATTTCAACCATTATATCACCAAGCATACTATAGTGTACAGTGTTACCGCTAACCCTGCTCCAGCTAGAGCACTAGCAGCTAACATTATTAGAGCTTCATGAGCTACAGAGCTTACTCTACTAACAATATACTTTACTATTGAGGCTACTAGAAATACAAGTGCATAGTCTGGAGTTAACGTTAACCCTACTAATATTGAAAATAATGTTATCTGAGTTAAACCTGTAATTTTAATTGTTAGAAGTAATATTATAGCTGTTAAAATGCCAAGTAGTAATGCGTGAAAACATATTATATCTAATCTTCCACTATATAGTCCTGCCATCCAGGTAACTATTGGTAGCCAGCGTATAAGTGGAAACTTTGGAGAGTTAAGACCGTAAACGGATAGCAGTATATGCCCATAGTATAGTGTTAGGGGAGCTCCAACTAGTACTCCAAGAAGTAAAGCTAAAACTACAAGCTTACTGTTAACTCTTAAAATTCTAGATGCCTTTATCACATTCATTGCTGAACCAGCCATAAATTCTGGCATAGGTATTCCGGTATAGGGATCTAGAATAGCATAGCCTACTACACCTCTATAACCCATACCGTACATGAGAACTGATGCTACAGGTAGTATTGATTGTGATGCTACACCAACTTCTCCTACAACCCTCATAGTCACCAGTGATAGAAAGAAGTGTAGCAAAGGTAATACTATAAAGAGGAGGAGGAAGCTTTGGTTTAACCTTTCTAACTCAAACATAATGGTGATTAAGGGTAGTGAGAATAATAGGAGTAAACATACCATTAAACCTGGAAGTTCCATACTCCCAGGTTTAAACTGCTTAAATGTATGTATATAGGTTTTCACATTTACTATAGTATAATATGTTGAGGCAACTATTATAAAACCTACAGTTATTGATGCAAGCTCGGGTGATGCAAGAGATGGCATATCGAGTGCTCCTATACCAGGTGGAATATACAGTACGTTTAGTACTACAAGTATTGGTAAGAGTATAAGGTAGACTGTAATGTTACCTAATGATATACCTATTGATGCATTTAATGGTATAACTAGT
>DQVH01000009.1 GCA_015661855.1 Desulfurococcales archaeon | reverse complement strand
TCGTTGATACCTGGTAATTTCTCAACTATTTTACCGTTTTCCATATACTTCTTCATTAGCGGTATCATAGGTACTCCACACTTCCTACATAGTGGTGGTTTAGAATTCCATGGTCTAATCTCGATTTCATCTATATGGTTTGGACATCTATACACCTGTTTTGCTCCAGGCATTTTACCGCGTTTAGCTATGGGCTTCCACTCTCCTCCCTTACAAACTTCGACTATGTCCATACTTATATCTATTGACTTGGGGAAGGCTATTGCTGTACCTACACCAAATCCGTCAACTATATCTCGTAGCTCTACTATTTCTCTTTCATCTATACCTCCACTAACAAATATTTTAATATCTTTATAGCCGTGTATTTCTAGAGTCCACTTAGCCTCTAATACAATCTTCTTCATATTACCTCTACGACTACTTGGTGTATCAAATCTTACACCATATAGTCTATCCTTTAATGTTTCGGCTGCCATTAGTGCTTCTAGTCTCTCGTCATAGAATGTATCACATAGAGCTATTCTGGGGATATTGTTGGGCATTACTTCATCGAATGCTTTCCATGCTTCTTTAGGGTCGCCAAATACTATTATTAGTGCATGTGGCATTGTACCTTTAGGTTCAATACCTAAATATTTCCTACTAAGCCATCCAGATACGCCATCACATCCTCCAATGTATGCTGCTCTATCAGCCATAGGGTATATTGCTGGGTGTAATGCTCTTAAACCAAAGAATAATACTACTCTGTCTCCTGCTAGTCTTTTCACTCTAGCAGCTTTAGTAGCAATACTTGTTGCATGACGTATTATACCTAGAAGTGGTGTTTCATAAACACTTATCGTATAGTATGGCCCTTCAACCCTCATAACAGGCATAAATGGTTTAAATAGTGTACCCTCAGGTATAGCCCATACATCAATGGGTTTACCCTCTAATAGTTTAAGAGATTCCTCAAGACCTACAAATACAGCCCACTCATACCCCTTAGGTAGACTATAACTATGTAGCTCCATTTTCACTTTAACATTAGTTAAACCCTTTCTCTCAATAATCTCCCTCGTTCTAACAAAGTAGACATCTGTTGCCTCTCCCTCACTAATCTCTCTCTCAGATGCAGTATAGTACTTCATCTACTACGCCCCATACACTATATCTGGCTAGAAACTGCTATCAAATTATGTGTATCTATGTGTATTTAAATTGTTTCTTTTTAGCCTTAGTGAGGGATGGAGATTTTAGATTTCCCCTATGGTTAACTGGGTTTCCATGGAGTATTGAATATTAAGTATATTTCTTTAGCTCTCTTTTCACCTATACCCTCAACCCTCATTAACTCTATTGATGAAGCATTTGCGATATTCCTTAATGTTTTGAAGTGTTCTAGTAGTTTTCTAGCTAGTGTTGGTCCAACCAATCCTTCAGCAACATAGAGTATTCTATCGTTTATTGATAATGGCTTCTTTTTAACTCTTAGTCTTGGAGGTTTCTTTTTACCTGTTTCCCCTAGTGCTTTAGCTTTAGCTATAAGCCATTTTACTGTAGCATCTCTACTAGGTGACGGTATTACTGGTATTTCCCAGTTTAACACTATCTCATCGATAACTCTAAGTACTGCTGTTATATTCCACTTAGTAAACTTAGTTATAGTGTTTAAGTTTCCCTCAATGATTATTACAGGTTTTAACTCTTCCTCCTCTTCAGCTTGTTTAAGTAGTTTTAGTTGCTCCCATATCCTATTATCCCTTATGCTATTGGTGAAGTCTATTACACTCTTTCTCTCAACAAGAACTGGCTTCTTACCCTCAGTAGCCATTAGATAGTAGTCTCCAACACTTAATGCCGATACTGCAACCCTTATACCAGCACTCCTAAGACTATTAACTATCTCCTTCTGTTTAGATGCCTCCCTTGAGTCAACGATTATATCAACAGGTATTAAAGGTACTTCAGCTATTACACCCAAAGGGAGACCACCTAGTATACTCTAATATAAAGTTTAGAGTTTAACCCTTCAACTACCATCTACTTATAGTGTATAAATAGAGTGTGTTAAGCTATAAAGCTATAAAGGGTGTATAGCCTAGTAGTTTTTGAGGTTGCGTGATGAGAACGCCACCGTCCGAAAAGTTGATGTGGTGGAACCCAGCTCTGAAATGAAAAATTTTGTGTTCCAGGCAATTACTCTATGACGTTTATTGCAGGTTTAGATTTAGCAGCTAAGGAGACTAGGCCTTCAGGACTATCAATAGCTGAAAACTGTAAGATTAAATTTATCGGTAAAGTATACTACGACAGAGATATCTTAAAGCATATAGTTGAATTTAATGTAAAAGTGTTAGCTATAGACGCTCCTCTATCACATGCTAAAACGTATCGTAAAGTCGATTTGGAGATGAAGAGGAGAGGTTTTAAAGTTTTACCTCCAGGATGGAGGTATATGAGGATTTTAGTTGAAAGAGCTATTAAGTTGAAAAGTATTCTTGAAAGATACGGTATAGTAGTTATTGAAACACACCCTAAAAGTGCTCTCAAAAACTCTGGCTATAAAGACTATAAACAATTAATAAAATCGCATCTCATACTAGACGAGTTAGTATTAGAAAGTCTATCAAAGGATGAAATTGATTCACTAATATGCCTTCTAGTAGCATACTACTATGTTAAAGGTTGTGTAGATAAAGTAGAAGCAGAGGATGGAGTAATCTACCTACTACCAACATTATGTTGACTCTTCGCTACCCCTCTCTACTAATTCATCTTTAATGTTAGCTTATTATGTTTCTTCTCTTAAGCTCCTCTATAGCTTTTAAGACTATCCTTTCTACTACGGGTTCACTTGCATCAACTTCTATCAGTAATCCCTTACTACGATAATACTCTATAACAGGTCTCATAGTCTCCTCATAAACTCTTAACCTTCTCTCAACAACCTCTGGTTTATCATCTTCTCTCTGTATAAGTTTAGAGCCACAGATATCACATATTCCTGGTTTTTTCGGTGGAATATTCTTTACATGGTATATTGCACCACACTTAGGACATATACGTCTACCGCTAACACGCTCTATAATTACCTCTTTTGGTGCTGTAAAGTATAGTGCTGCATCGATTCTAACCATACTATCTAGTGCTTTAGCTTGATTGAGTGTTCTAGGGTAACCGTCTAGAATAAAACCTCTCCTACAATCATCCATACTTAATCTCTGTTTAACAACTTCATTAACTATACTGTCTGGTACAAGTACACCTCTATCTAGATACTCCTTAACCTTAAGTCCTAGTGGAGTACCCTTCTTAACCTCCTCTCTAAAGATATCACCAGTCGAGATATGTGGTATACCAAGTCTTCTACTCAACTCTTTAGCGTAAGTTCCCTTACCAACACCTGGAGGCCCTAGAAGAACAAGATTAACCATAATGTACCACCAGTGTAAAGGTAGTATTCAATCAATATTAAGTGTTTCTTTAAAACTCTACTACACTATAACGTAACCAACTCTGCTATTAGGCTACCAGATTTAACCATACTATTCCTCCTTAACGCTACTACTAATCCACTACTGGGAGATTTTACCTGCTCTAATGTTTCACCGAAAAACCATTTAACTTCAGCTACAATCTGACCTCTCTCAACTCTCTCACCAGGTTTAACATGGTATACTATGTAACCTGATCTACTACAGAATAGTCTACACACACTACTAGTACTCTTAAATTCCCCTATCTGTAGTGGCAGTTTAATCGTTGTTTCAGACTTTATGACACCTAATACTTGCAGTAAATACTCTAATACTATAGGTGTACTATTATGGTTTAAGGGGGCTCTAATAATAAGTATGTCATCAACTATACTCTTAATCCACTTATAAGGTGTTTTTTCAAGTAGTTCATTATCGGATACTGTAATAGCATTGATATTTTTTAAATATTTTTCAATTAAACCTTTCACCTTCAAGTACTTAAAGTAAAGAATGCCATTACCTGTTGACGTTAAGGCTAGTAGTATTGAGTGTTTCGGTATTGTATTAGCTATTTTAAGCCATAGTTCACTTCCATTATTATAGTAGTCTTCGATACCTATATCTCCTGTAATGTACTCTAGGTTAGGTATTAAGAATGATACGTTATATCTAATATCTTGTAGCTTCAACTTACCTATTATACTCCATAGGGTTTGCGGTATTATGTTTAAGTTTATGGGTAAAATTAGTACTGATAGTTCACTACTAGACCCCATGAACCGTAGTACTACTGTAAATATTGGTGTACTATCATAGCGGTAGCCTAAACTAATATATTCAATAGCGTATCGAGCCATTAATTACACCAGAATGTTAACTAATTTTACTCGTTAATAGCTCAATTAGTGTCTCTATTGCAGCTTTCTCAGCGATATATTCACTTTTAGATGAAAAGGCGATTAATATTGTTCTTACCCCTTCAATACCTAGTTCCCTCCTTAGAAGTTTTAATCTTTCATCCTCGTCTTCACATATAGCTGTTTCATCGTATGGTAGGTATAGTTTACCATTCTCTACTGTAAGTATTAATGCTGCCTCTCCTCCACACCTAATTACTATGTCTCTTAATTCAGTAAGTTTAATATTGAGTGTTTGTATGGGTATTCTGAGTTTTAAGTAGTATGCATACTTATAGTGTGGTATAATCCTTTCGGTATAGGCTGTATCTATTCTTCCATAGTCTACAAATATCTCCATAACCTTCCCAATAATCTCTCTACCTTCACTAGTTAGATATACTCCACCAACTCTGTCTACACAGACTATGTTTAACTCTTTCAATCTACTTATTAGAGTTCTAACAGTTGTTTCACTTAGTCTCAATATTTTTGATAGTTTTAGTCTACCAATAGGCTCCTCTCTATACACTACTAACAGGCATTTAAGTACATGGTATCTAGTATAGGCTGGTTTAATACCCCTCTTAGCCTTAGTTACCTCGTAGAGTAGTTTATCAAGTTTCAATCTACTACACCTATACCGTAGATAACTATTCTATTTCCACCCCTCCTCTTAGCCTCTCTAAGAGCTTTATACGCTCTCCTTCTAGTTACGCCAGTGTAGGCGTTTCTCCTATTCTTAGGTTTAATTGGTTCTAGAGGTCCATAAGCAACACCTATACTTATAGTTGCACCAGTCTTCTCTATTTCATGTTTAATCTTACGGAGATCGTTAATAATCTCTTCAGGTTTCACAAAAGGTATCTCTATTACCGCTTCCTCAGTACCCCTTTCGGGATCTAAGCCGTATAGTACATTCGCACTATACTTTCTAACAAACTCCTCTACCAACTGTGTTAGAGTACCAGTTACTATGTTAGGTTTATACTCATCCCACCCCATACTCTTAGTTAAATCACTAAACCTATCTAGATCAAGTATTACAACTACACCTTCAACTAGAGTCAAATGGCTATCCTCCATAACTTACAAGTTACAATACAGTCTATTATACTTGTATCCTCATGTTTAAGAGCTAGCAGATTAGAGGGTATATTATTGAGTCCTGAGTTTTAAGTATTCATTCTTAACTGTGACCTCATACTTGGGTGTAGTTAGTGAAGTTTTCATTCAAGATTACTAGGTATGATGTATTCAATGTTTTAAAGATTAATGTACACACAGAACCCAATGTTAAAATTGAGTACAATCCTCAGCTTAGAATTGAACCTGATAGATTATCTGAGCGAATAAACACCATAATTATCAATAATATACGTGTTAAATCGTATAGTAGTATTGGTGATGAGATTAAGATTAACGTTATAGAGTTAAATATATTCTCCGATCTAGATATGAAGTATCTTCTAGGCCCACTTAGATCTCGTAGAGGAGACGATTACTTTAACGATACATCTCTAATATAACTATAGTTTGTTTAGTAACTTTACATAATACTAAGCTATGGGTTCAGCTAAGTATATGTTATGCTTGTTAGCTATTATCCTTACTGTAATCTTTGATTCTAATGGTATATTGGATGCATTTACTACCGTTATTACTCTATCACAAACTCTACCTAGAGGTATTGCTAGTACTTCACCTTTAAGCCAGCCTGGTGCAATAGTTTTAACTCTAACTCTCTCATTAACTTTAAATCTATATGGGATTATGGGTTTATAGTGTATCCCGAAATCCCTTGGTGTACAAACTAATTTAACATTATACTTTTTCTCTAGCTGTCTAAGGTAGTTGTAGAATTCTCTCCAACTCATATCCCTTACTCCTTTAGGCTTTCTACCATACTTATGTCTTATGAACTTTTGTATACCGAATGGTGGCCATTTCTTACCAACTCCTATCTTTAACCCCCACTCTATAATTTTTGGTATTTCGTGATCGTTTAGTCCTGGTAGTAGGATTGGTGCTAGTAGTAGGTCTATTCTAGTATTTTTTACTATGTATTCTGCTACCTCCATAACCCTTTTAGCATTATACCATTCAGTTCCCTGTAGGTATTTTGCTAGGTTTGGGTCTAGTGAGTCTATACTTAAGTTTAATCTGTCTAAACCTGCAGCATCAAGTTTATCAGCTAGTTTCTCTGTTAATGTTGGTGCATGACTTTGCATACTTACTACTTTAACTTCTCTAATATTCTTTAGTTCGTGTACTAAATCGACGATTTTATTGTATAGTAGTGGGTCACCTACAGTATCAATATGTGCTTCAATACCATCCCCCTTAAATTTAGCTATCTCCTTAAACCATTCTACTAAGAGGTCTAAGTCTATAATGTATTCAGCCTGTCTATACCTTGATTTAGGGCCTGCATCTGTTGAACAGAATATACAGTTTAGTACACATAGGCTAATAGGTCTAACCTGAATAACATTCGTTCCCCTATCTATTAAACCGAATGCTATTGCTCCAATTAGTGGTACATCGACATCACACCCTATCCTAACTAGTGGTCTACCCTGAACTCTTAAGTGGGCTTCAACCATACCTCCTCTTTCTCCGATAAACCCTTAATGTATAGGTATAGTGTTCTTACGGTTTTAGATTTAGTTTTACACCTCTTAACCTTTAGTGGAGTCCAGCCGGGTATGGGGAAATCTAATGTTACTATACGTGCACCTTTAGGTAGCTCCTTAATCATCTTACTCTTTAACCTGTCATGTATACTACTATA